>CAZGAI010000043.1:0-13434 GCA_964523175.1 uncultured Victivallales bacterium
TGAGTTTTATTTATACTATAAAAACGCATATATCGTAACTAAAAAGCTTCTTATAGTAGTAATTTCTTTCTTTATTATTTTAATTATATTGTTTCTCTTTATCTTTTTCCACTATAAAAAGATGTTCACTGACAAGTACAGTAATACATCAAAATACCTCCAAAAAGAAATAACAGTTCTGAATGACATAATTAAACTGAATGATAAACGGTATAAAAAAGCTTTAGAAATCAATGAGGAACTAAGTGCAAAAGTTAATAAAACACAGGATAAAGAAATAGAAGAAATAGAAGAAAGACTGGAAAAACTAGAAAAAAAGGGAACCCCGAATTAATATAGGCTTGTTTGAGAATGAAAAAAGACTACGAAAAAAGAGGGATAATAATTTCAATGATAGGTAGTTTTCTGCTTTCTGTCAGCGCCTTGATTATGGCGATAGTTGCAGAATCTCAGGCTATAATGTTAGATGGAATGTACACTCTGATTACTCTTTTAATGTCACTTGTATCACTTAAAGTAATAAATCTTGTGAATTTACCGGAAACAAAACGAAGTCCCTTTGGATATGTGGCTTTGGAACCTTTTCTGAATCTTACAAAAAGTTTAATTATACTTGTTATGCTTGCTGTGTGCTTTGTAGCTAATATACAGGCATTATTTTCAGGGGGGAGAGAGATAATACTTGATTTGGCAACCTATTATACACTGATTTGTATTTGTATTTATTTTTTTGTAATCTTTCTGATAAAGAGGTGTAAACAGAAAACAGATTCCAGTATTTTAGTTCTTGAAGTTAAAAACTGGTATATTGATACTTTTATTACTGTTGGAATTGCAGTGTCATTGGCAGTTGTATTGATTGTTTACAAACTTGGATATACTAACATTCTACCATATATCGACCCGAGTCTTGTTCTTATCATAGTTTTAGTATCTTTGCCTGTACCAATCAAAGCGTTTGTTATAGAATTGAAACGGTTATTATTGATATCTCCTGAAAATTATATAGAAAGCAATATAAAAGAATATATTAATCCTGTAACAGAGAAGTACGGCTTAAAGAATATTAATATTTATGCTGTAAAAATAGGAAGAATCTATCAAATTTTTATTTATGCCAACCTAAAGACTGCGAATATAAGCCTTGATTTACTGGATGAAATCAGAATGAATATTCGTAAAGAACTTTCAAAGCACTTTAGCAGGCATTATACAGATGTAATATTCAGTAAGGTTGATTCTTAATTCTTTAGGTTTTTATACGCATAGTCATGGAGGTTAACAGCTTTATTATTCAATAAAATACGGAGTAGATAAAAAATCCCGGAGTTTTACACCTTGGAGGCATGTAATATCTGTGTTTTACATTCAGCTTTCACATGCCTTCAGCCTTAATGATGTATGTGATGCATTAAAAATCACAGTAAACCTTTAAGTACTATTAGAAATGCAGTACCTCCAAGCAGAAACGGTTTATCCAATTCCAACAGAGTTAGAAGCGGTAATATGGACTGCATTACTGGTTTATGTACTTTTACGATTTTTAGCTTTTACTAATAAATAGAGTCATTCTTTTAGTAGATTTATTGCAATGCTTAGAGCTGTTCTATGGGATAAGTTCAGTCTTTCCGATCTTATTAAAGCTTATGGAACAGCAGATGCACTAAAAAGGACACATGCTGCTCTGGAACAGGCATATCTGCCGGGTTTTTAGTGAAAATTTTATGGGACAGCACATGGTTTAATACAGGCAGGAATGAATAAAATTTCGAAATTTGACTTTTTTAAAAACTAAAAACTTTGTACCTAATACCTAATGTATATTGAGATAAATCAAATATTAATACTTATGAGACGGTTGTAGATTATATTCGTTCATTGCTTCTGCAGTCGGACAGGTTTGCGCTTCTATCTTTATCTTCTCGAACTATAATAATTATTGAATGCTCATTTTGAAATTATATATATTGTAGTATATTTTTATTTGTGAAATATTGCATGTTTTAATAGAAAATATCCTTTGTTTATTTCCTATAAGTAGTCCATTAACTAAATTACTTAATGAATATTTAATTACCCCTGAAAGGGTTGTCTTTTTATGACCAGGAGAACTAAAGCTATATTTGAAGCTTCGATTGGCCTTTTTTTAGTTTTTGGATATTTATGGCTTATATTTCCTCTTTATCACACGTGGATAAAGGTAAGTTGTGCTATTCCAATACTTTTACTGTTAATATGGACAAAATATTCAAACAAGGAAAGTTTCAGAGATTTAGGCTTTAGGCTGGACAATTGGCGATACAGTGCCAAATTCTTAGCTATCTTTACTGTTATATCTATTCCTATTATATATGTAATTTGGAGTTTATTTTTTCCCGTAAACAACTATTTTCTGAATGCTAAATTTTGTTTACGTATATTCACTTATACTTTAGCTGCATTACTACAGGAATATCTGTTTTTAGCATTTTTTTTCAGGCGTTATAGGAATATTTTTACCCCTAATGTTGGTGTTGCAGTATTTCTATCAGCATTAACCTTTGCACTAATACATATACCTGATCCACCACTAATGATACTCTGTTTTATCGGAGGTATTGCCTGGGCATATGTTTATTCAAAATCTCCAAACATGTATATAATAGCAATCTCTCATGGTATTTTTGGATTATTTGGGTCTTATGTCATGCTTGTTTACTTTCAGGTGGGACCATGTGCAGACATAGGCAATTGGTCGAAAAAAGCAGGCTTCGAAGGTTATATTTATGTTAATAATAAATATGTTAGAGATATACGAAAACTTGTAATATTAGGTAATCAGTGTGACAGTTTCCAAGTAAGAGGCGGAATAGATACTTCAGGTAAAGAAGGTTATTTTAAAGTAAAGAAGATATATACCGTCTTTAATGGTAAAGACTATACAACTACACCATGTGATTCCAGTCCTTTTAGGGTTAGTATTCCTTTAAATAATACTGAATCAGGCTATTACAAGTTGCAGCTGAAAATTTTGACTGAAACAAAATACTATAGCTATATCAGTCGTAAAGTATACTGGATTCATATATTGCCATACCGGTATTATCCTTTGACAGAATCGTTAAATAAAGTTCTTAGTGAGATTTTTGAGAAAAAGAGCAAAAAGAAGCCATTAATTATCACAAATATTAATACTTTGTTTAGTTCTAATGATTTTATTGACATGAATAGGGTTTTAAATTGGTCTGCACAGAAATATTTTCCATCTGCATTACAAACATTAAATAATCAAAATGAAGTGTTCATTCTGATAAAAGATGGAGGTGAAAAATTCGATAATGTTATAAAAAAACAAAATTTGGTAAAAGATTTAAAGGTGCTAATTAAAAATGAAGATAATGGTAATATCACGACATTGTACCGTTATATAAATAATTCCAACTAAAATAATAATACTGTACATAGGAGCTTTTGTATGAAAATTTTATTGCGGGCAGTAGTTTTAATAGCAGTAGTATTTCACGCTACATGTATTTATGCGGACACTAACTTTACTGGTGAAATTACTCCTATACCTGAGAAAATAAAAAAGCAGATGACCGAGATTACCTGGAAAAAAGGCTGTCCTGTAAAATTGGACCAACTATCTTATCTTAGATTGTCATTTTGGGGTTTTGATAATAAACCTCATATTGGTGAATTGATAATAAATAAAGCAATTGCAAAGGATACAGTTGCAGTATTTAAGGGATTGTTTGAAGTTCGTTTTCCTATTGAAAGTATGAAACTACCCAGTAGTTATTATAAAACACCTGATGATCCTTCAAAAAATAATAATTCCTCTGCTTTTTGTTTTCGTAAAGATACGCAGTCGCCAAAGAAATTTTCTATACACAGTTATGGTTTAGCAATTGATTTAAACCCCTTTTATAATCCTGCTTTGGTCGCAAATGGAAAAGTAGAGCCGGAAGGAGCTGATAAATACCTGAATAGAAAATTGAAACATAAGGGAATGATTTATCAGGGAGATAAGGTGTTTCAAATAATGACAAAACATGGCTGGGCCTGGGGTGCTTATTTTAGGCAGGGAACAGATCCAATGCACTTTGAGAAAATCATTAATAGACAGTATATTATCAAATCTTTGGAATATCATCCCAACACCTGGGGTTTAAATGACGCTTTGTGATTTGGTGATAGCCAGAGGCGATTAAAATTTGACTTGCCCGGCGTAGTTGTGTAGCAAACGAAGCCTGGGTGATTTGGTGAGTAGATACAAAAAGTGCGTTAATCGAAAAGAATGATATTTTTTATTCCTTACGGAAAACATCCTTTTAAGGGGATGATACACTTTTCAGTGCTGCAAAATATCCAATTCCAAGTTAAGCTATTTCTTTCTCAACTTCCCCATCTCTTCCTCATATCAGTTTCCTGCTTCAAGGCGCTGCATTCATTTTGGACTCATCCACAAAACTGAAATTCCAGACTTTCATCCAGTCTTCCGTTCCGGAACCCTGTATAATTTCTTATCCCGGGGAATCTCCACTTTCGTAAAAAATCACTAAAACTTAATTTACTCGCTTGCGCTTATAAACTTCCTTTTAGTTCTACATAGTTACCTATGTATGGGACTCCTTTTCTTTCGATCCAGAATCTTCTTCATGATTTCTCATGAGCTTCTCAATTAACGCAATATTGAATGTAATGAATAATCAAAAAAATACAACTGATATGTAAGTTTTTCTATAAGTTTTTTTCTGTTTGGTTTCAGAATTTATGGAAGATATTGAATAACATCTGCTTTCATGTATATTAACATTTAAAATAAAATTACCAGCGAGAGAAAAACTAATTTCAAGGTGAGAGCGCTGAGCTATTGGCCAATGCTTAACAATTTTATCGTTGGAGAAACGAATTAATTTCAGAATAAGAATTAACGATTTACGAATAATGATGGATTATGCAACTATCAATTACACCTAAAATCAAATATCGTTAATCGGTGTTCTTAAATCATTTTTTAAAGTAGTTTCAAAAGAGCGTAGCTTTTTTTAGTCTGAAGACTAAATATAAAAAAGCTTTATCCAGATGAAACTGAAATTCGTAATCTTGATCGACAAGGATCAGGATTACGATAATGCAAAACAAATCACCAAATTAACAGTTCACCAAATCGCTAAATTTTTAGTTTCAGAAGGGACTGTTAAGTTCAGGGCAGGGGTTATATTATGAAGAATTTTAAATCAATACAGACTAATCCGTTTCAGAGAAGTGGAAAGTTGAAAAAGAAAAATTTTTATAATGAAAAAGGGAATATCTTTACAAAACATAATTTTCCAGATGGAGAGAAAACTGTTCCTGTTTATAAAGAAAACGGAGAACAGTGGAGTAAAAATGATAGGCCTGCAGATTTTGAAGTCAGTTGTTTTGAACAGGACCAGGTAATGGAAAAAATTCCTTCCCTCAAATTAAAAAAACTTCTAATTGCCTGTGCTGTTTTAAAAGTTTCAAAATGGGGTAAAACAAAAGATGGAAAAAAAAGCTTTAAATGTAATACTGATCAGTTAGTTTCAAGACTGAAAAAAGCCTATGTCCGTGAAAAATCTCCATACAAAAAAATGAAGTTTGAAGAGATAGTGATGGGCAGTAAAAAGGTATAATACACAAACCAGCCGTCGCTCATTGAGCTATGGCTGACACAGCAATAACAAAAAATTTCAGAACAAAGAGTAAAAATTTTAAATTTCATCCTTCGATTTTTTTTGCCGTTTCCACACTTTTGACAAAAATAATTATTAATTCATCGCTTTCTTTTCTGATTAAGCGCTCCTCTAATAGTAATAATGCTAAAAAACAGTATTTGACTAGTGGTATTTGATATTGATAATGAATACTGGTTCTATTAACAAAAAATACTCATTAAAATCAACATGAGAAATATGAGTGGGAAAAACCATCTACAGAATCTATTTAAAGAAATGGCTTTCTTTAGTTTATCGCTTTTAGCAAGGTGAACTGCATAAATAACTTCCATTAAACTAGCAAATACAAGGATAGTTGAACCCAGTACCAGAAAATCAAGGTTAGTTAGATATGATATTCTAGGGAGTATTCCTCCAATGGTAAATCTGTATGCAATGAGTGTTAACATTGAAGTTACTGAAACTGCCAATTGGGCTTTTAATTCTTTTGGTTCAAGCCAGAATACCACCCATGACATAAAAAAAATTAGTATCAGCGGTAATACTATTTTTACTATATAATATCCATAATGTCTCTCTACTTCCAGAGAAAAAGTTAATGATGGAACTTTACCATATTTGGGAAAAGGCTGGTAGTATGCAGCTTTGGTTGAAAAATTAAGAACAGACCAATCCGGAATTGACAGTACTTTTGCCACACCGCTTTCTTTGTTTGGATTTTGAATCAACTTGATGTTTTCACAACCGGAATAACCCTCTGGCACTATTGTGAGGTTTAGAAAATGTTTGTCAAAAGGAAAACGAGATAAATATAGCGGTTGTGAAAAAGTACCAAATATTCTCTGAACATAGTAGACTTTTCCTTTTGGAGTAATTTCAGCTTTATCATCAAAAGTATTTATTGCTTTCTGCATATTAACTATCTGGAAAGAAGGATGCCAAATATCTTCTAACTTCTTATTTATATTGAATTTACCGGAATGGATCAAACTGTTATCCTGCCATTCATATAGGAAGAGGATGTTAGCTTGAAATGTCATTTTTCCGCTGTCTATATTTTCAAGGTCTAATACTAGTATACTAGCTTGTATCTCAGTAACTCCATATTTATCTAACGGTTGCTTATACGCAAAAGTTTTAACTGTAAATAATAGCAGTAGCACAACAAATAAAAATAGTTTTTTATGCATAAAGATACCTGTAATTGATAAGATTTTTTTAGATAGATTATTCCTGGCTTTTGCTAGTATTACTATCTATAGCTTTTAATTAATTATAACAAGTAGTTCTCATTACATAAATAGCTATTTGTCATGATTATTGATAAAAAATAAAAATAGGCTATATAGGTAAATGTTAAGGTGCTGTACCCTGTTCCTTGTCAGGGGTAAATTTGGTGCTTTATTTGGTTTATTTCTTACAGAAAATTTTTAAATTGATTATAATTATTAACTTTTATTTTGATTATTGGGTAAAACTAAAATACAATATATAGCTAGAGTTAATGTATTTAATCTCATTTCTAAGGAAAATAAATATGAAGATATATGAACTGGAAACTCCCTGCCTGATACTAGATAAAGATAAATTAATTTCTAATATAGAGAATATGGATAAACATATCAGCTCTCTAGGCATAAATATCAGGCCTCACGCTAAAACAGCTAAATGTATTGATGTTATTAAATTTGCTACTAGGCAGCATTGTAATGGTATTACTGTATCTACACTAAAAGAAGCTGAGTATTTTTTCAAAAATGGAGTAAAAAATATTCTTTATGCTGTGGGCATAGCACCTGTAAAGCTTAAACATGTAGCTGAACTTATTAAAAAAGGAGCAGAAATTACAATTATTCTTGATTCTATTGAACAGGCTGAAGTTGTTTCAATTAAGGGGATTGAGTTAAATGTGAATTTCCCAGTATTAATGGAAATAGATGTTGATGGTCATAGATCAGGAATAAAACCGTACGATTCTGCTTTAATAGAAATAGGGAAGTATCTACATGATCATGAAGGGACAGAATTGAGAGGTATTTTAACCCATGCAGGAGAATCATATAATTGTAAAACTGTAGATGAAATTAAACAAATTGCAGTAAAAGAACGTGAACTGATGGTATTATCTGCTGATATGTTAAGAAAGAACAATCTACCCTGTCCGATAGTCAGTATTGGATCAACCCCTACAGCTGAATTCACCAATAACCTATCCGGAGTGACTGAGATAAGGGCAGGTGTATATATGTTCAAGGATCTAGTTATGGCCGGATTAGGGGTTTGCAGTATTGAGGATATAGCTTTATCTGTTCTAGCTTCTGTAATTGGCTATCAGAAAGAAAAAAATTGGATCATTGTAGATGCTGGATGGATGACATTATCACGCGATAGAGGAACGGCAAATCAGAAAATTGACCAGGGTTATGGTCTAGTATGTGATGCTGAAGGAAAGCCTTTCTCAGGTTTAATTGTTTCTTCTGCAAATCAGGAGCATGGAATTATATCTCACCGAAATGGTGAACAGGTAAACTTTGATAATTTTCCAATCGGAAGTTTGGTAAGGATTCTTCCAAATCATGCATGTGCAACTGCAGCTGCACATGATCACTATAATGTTGTATCTGGATCTGCTGATGTTGTAGATGTCTGGCAAAGAATAAACGGCTGGTAACTTCTAATACTATAATGATTTCGGATAATCAGTAAAATTTGAATAAATAGTATCCATATGCAAGGATCATTGGTTTATCAACCTGAATTATTCATAAAGAAATGAAAAAAGTTTTTATTGTTATTACTATAAGGAACTTATAGCTTTACTTGTAAAAAAATTCATTTTTCTTAGAAATTTTTCATTTCTTTACTGGAAGTGCACCGATTTTACTGCATCTATTTCGTCAACTACAACTTGCAGTACAAAGTACAGCTGTGTTTTGTTTCCTCGTAGCTACAGCAAACTCAATGCATGAATAGTTCAGGTCAAAAAACACAGAAAACTACTATTGACAGATATGCTATAATTATAGATAAGAATATATATTATATGCCTTTTATGTTCCTGTCTTTATCAGAATAGACGTTATAAGTGTTTCTTGAAAGTAATATAATAATTTTAACATTATTTATTCGTAAACTTATCAATAGATTTTACTGTATTTTTTATTGAATTTTAACTTTTGGAGATTTAATGATTACCCGAAAATTGTTTTTAGTTATTGTAACCTGTTTTATCTCATTACTGATTTTTGCAAAAGAAATCTCGATAATTTCTTTTAATGATTATCATGGAAGATTCGTCGAGGTGGATAAGAGTGTAGGGTTAGCTAAGTTTGCAACTGCAGTAAAAGATCAGGTAAAAGCGGCCGATGGTAATGCGATTGTTGTTTCCGGCGGGGATAACTATCAGGGCACAGCGCTTTCTGTACTTACACATGGTGCTCCTGTTAACGACCTGATAAAAGAACTAGGAGTTAAATTATCTGCAGTAGGTAATCATGAATTTGACTGGGGACAAAAATACTTCAAAATTTGGCAGAAAAATGGCAATTTTACTTACCTGGCCTGCAATATTTTCAATACAAAAACAGGAAAACTTGTAGATTGGGCAAAGCCATATAAAATTCTAGAAGTTGATGGAGTAAAAGTAGCATTTATCGGGATCTCTACACTTGAAACCATGTACATAGTACAGAAATCCAAATTAAAAGGAATTATCATTGACAAAGATGTCTCTTCTGCTCAAAAATGGATAGACTTCCTTAAAGCAGGAAAAGCTCCGGAAGGGAGACCCGATGTTATTATAGCTCTTACTCATTTAGCTTCATATCAAGACGAGAAGACCGGTAAAATAACAGGTGATGAGTTAGTAAGTATCTGCACTAAAACTAAAGGATTTGATGTAGTAATCAGTGCTCATACTCATCAATATGTATGTGGAGAAGTAAATAAAATTCCAGTAGTCCAGGCAATGTGGGGAGGGGAGGCATTAGCTGTTCTCAAGATTACACTAACAGATAATAATGTTCTTGAAAGCATAAAACCCGAAGTTGTCAGGTTATATAAAATAGCTGATCAGCTAAAACCTGATAAAGAAACACAGGCAATATTAGATAAATATAAAAAAGAATATCCATCTATATTTAAGGTTATTGGAAAAGCAGAAGGAGAGATGAGTCAAGATGCTGAAGGTAATGACTCTTCTATGGGATACTGGATTACTAAATCTATGGCTCAGGAAACCTATACTCAGATCGCTTTCATAAATTCAGGTGGAATTAGAGACGAAATTCGTAAAGGTAATATAACTGTTGAAGATATATTTAATGTATCTCCTTTTGATAATAAAATCGTTACAATGAAGCTTTCTGGTAAAGATTTACAGAGAGTAGTAGAACATTGCTTTGGTCAGGGGCAGGGGTCATGGGGAAATGATATGTTTGGCCAATTTTACGGATTGAAAGTAAATTATGATTCTTCTGCTAAATATGGGAACAAAGTATTATCGATGAGCCTTCTGAATAATAAACCGATAGAGATGAATCAATACTATACAGTTTCTGCTATCGATTTTATTTATGCAGGTGGAGATAAGTTTGATTTTAAAGGTGCAAAAGATGTGATAATTACTAAAAAATTATTAAGGAATCTTTTAATTGATGCAGTTAAGAAACAGAAAACTCTGAAACCGGATGTTCCTGACTATATTCTGCAGGACGGGAAAGAGTTGGAAAAAGCTGCATAAGTAAATATATTTTAAAGTTTCCAAACATGTACAAGAGTTGATTGCAAAAATTAGCTGATAATTTCAAAATAGTTCACACTAAAATAAAAAGGATATGTATTATGAAAAAAACAGTACTATTTGTTCTAATCGCTTTGGCTGCCTTTTACTACACTCCTAATGTTGTAGCTGCAGAATCCGCCAAAGAAAATAAGACACCTGGTGTTGGCCAAGTTCTCTTAAGAGGAGTATCCAATGTGGGATTAGGAGTTGTAGCTATACCAAAAAATATAGTTTATCAGAATGCACAAATACCTGTTTTAGGCGTATTAACCGGAGCGCTCACAGGGACAATTGTTTTTGTTTGGCGTGAAATTGCCGGGGTTACTGATTTGTTAAGTTTTGGTTTTGCAGGTCACGGCCTTTATTTTGGCGGAATGACTTACTATCCATGGGGTGGGCCTTGGCTGCCTCCTGAATATCAATGATAGTAAGTATTAAACCTTATGGGTAACTCAAGCAAATAAATAAGCATTAATTTAAGAACAAGGGTTAACGATTACAATTAGTAAAAATAATAATGAAGAGGATAAATCTATGAAAAGGAATTACATGATCGTATGGCTTATAATGGTCATTTTTTTTGTTGTATCATTTTTGACAAACATTATAGGACCACTTTTACCGGAAGCAAAGATTGACTTTCAACTTACACTGGCTCAGGCGGGTTTTTTACCGTTTGCCTTCTTTATCGCCTATGCTGTTTCAATTCCTGCCGGTTATTTAATTGAAAAGACCAGTGAAAAAACAGTAATGATTATTGCCTGTGTAATTTGCTGTTGCGGTTCTCTTCTTTTTGGTATGTTTCCTTCATATCCTATGTTTATTTCCTCACTCTTCATTATGGGTGCCGGTGTTGCATTTCTTCAGACAGCTATGTGGCCGTTATTAAGAACTGCCGGCGGAGAAGAGAACTACTCATTCAACAGTGTATTAACGCAGATTTTTTTCGGCGCTGCCTCTTTTATCAGCCCATTAGTATATTCTTACATTGTAGTTAATTTACCTATTCGTCCTGATAGTAACATTTTTTTGTCAACTTTATCCAAACTTGTTTCAAAAAACATGGCATGGGCATCAATGTATTGGATATTCGGTGTTGTGTCAATACTGCTGATAATTTTGATTGCTGTAATTAAATTTCCCAAGGTTGAACTTAAGGAAGATGAAAAAGTTGAAGGATTTAAAACTGTTTTATATCTACTAAAAAACAAAACCGTTTTAATTTATTTCTTTGGTATATTCGCATATGTCGGAACAGAGCAGGGACTTAGTGACTGGATATCTAAATTTTTAAATACATATCATGGTTATGACCCCAATACTGTAGGAGCACAAACAATTGCTGTTTTCTGGGCACTTCAGGGTATTGGCAGTATACTTGGCATATTTCTTCTTAAACTGTACGATGTCAAAAAAGTCTTAGCAGTTTTTCTCATTCTTCAGTTGATTTCACTGAGTTTTGCACTGTTTGGTGCAGCAGAAGTTTCATTAGTCTCATTTACTATCTGCGGTTTCTTAACATCATTAATGTACGGAAGTGTTTTCTCCCTTGGCTTAAACTCTCTTTCTGAACATCATGGTTCTTTTTCAGGAATTATGTGTACCGGTATTATCGGCGGAGCTGTAATGCCTTTTCTTATTGGCCTATTAGGAGATGCTACAAGTTTAAGAACAGGAATGTTTTTAATATATTTAACAATTCTGTTCATGCTGTATATTGCACTTACAGCTAAACCTCTGATAAATAATAAAACAGTCAAATTTAGAGATTTATTCAAAAAAGAAAAAAAAGAAATATCATGAAAAGTTACAAAGAAAAAGCAGTTCTTGGAGTAGACCTTGGAGGAACAAATATAAGAGTAGGAAAGGTTGTAGATAATTCTATAGTTAATACAATAAGTGAAAGGCTTCCTGAAGATAAAAATACAAATGCAGACTCTGTTCTTAATACAATTATCAATGTAATATCACAGATTATGGATGATGATATAGCAGGAATAGGGGTAGGTATTCCAAGTGTACTTGACCGGAAAAACGGTGTTATTTATGATGTTCAGAATATACCATCATGGAAAGAAGTTCGCCTCAAAGAAATTTTAGAAAAGAAATTTAATAAAAAAGTTTTTATAAACAATGATGCCAATTGTTTTGCTATCGGAGAAAGGGTTTTCGGGAAAGGTCAGAAATATGAAAATTTTGTCGGCCTTGCCATCGGTACAGGAATAGGTGGAGGAATAATTAATAATGGTTCACTTCTCAAAGATGTTAACTGTGGTTCAGGTGAGTTCGGCGAGATGAAGTACCTTGATGCAAGATATGAAGATTACTGTAGCAGTCTTTTCTTTCAGAATAAACACCAAGTAGATGGTTTTGATCTTTTTAATATGGCTATGTCAGGGGATTTAAAGGCATTGAAGATATTTAAAACTTTCGGAATGCACCTTGGTAATATGCTAAAAACAGTTTTATTTGCATTTGACCCTGAAGCTATAATTATCGGAGGTTCTATAGCAGGTTCTCATATTTTTTTTGAGGAGGAAATGTGGAATGAAATAAGAAATTTTACCTATCCAAAAACAATTGAAAGACTTGTAGTAGAATATTCAGACCTTGGGAATAATGCACAAATATTAGGTGCTGCAGCACTTTATATTGACAGCTCAAAGCAATAAAAAGCTAGTGAGTTTAAAAAATTGAGTTTTTAAAACACTGAAATTTTTAAATTAAGTGTGAACTCTTGAATAATTGTACTTTTTTGGCTCTTCTACGTTTTTATCAAAGAATAAAAAGATTTTCAAGACTTCATACTGATCAAATATCACTTAGATTAATCTATAATTATCCCTTATAATGTATTTTTTGTCTTGACAAAACCTTACATGGATGACCCCGAAAACCTCCCAGATTGATAAACAGATTAATGAAAAATTTAAATTTACTGATGTTTTTAACTAAAAGGAAAATTAACAC
>CAZGAI010000044.1:0-13405 GCA_964523175.1 uncultured Victivallales bacterium
ATCAGGCCTGCGCATAAGTTTTTCACAAATAAACCAATATCAGTTAGACTTCCGCTCCCATTCGCAAGTGCCTCAATTTTTCGAACTATAGCACTGCCGACAACAATACCTTCAACACCGCTTTTTGCTGCAGCTTTAACATGCTCCTGTGTAGATATGCCAAAACCAACAACAACCGGAAGACTTGAATGTCTTTTTATTATTTCTATTTTAGCCTGTACATCAGAAGCAAAATCACTTCTGGCTCCGGTAACACCCTCCCTTGAAACATAATACAAAAAAGCTGTAGCAAAACTGGATATCAAGTCCAACCTGCTTTCAGGGGTAGTTGGCGCAGCAAGTGCAACCAGCGAAAGCCCTGTTTCATCAATAGTTTTTCTGTACTCTCCCCCCTCTTCCGGTGTTAGGTCAAGCAGCAGTAGCGAATCAACACCGGCAGCAGCTGATTTTTGGCAAAAATATTTAAATTCACATGCATAAGCAACAGGATTTAAATACGTATATAAAACAATGGGTAGATCTTTATGTTTTTTACGTATATCCGACACCAAGCTCAGCACTTTCAAAGGCGTCATGCCTGAGTTAAGCGCTCTCTGTGCAGATAGCTGATTTGCTTCACCATCAGCTAGTGGGTCAGAAAAAGGAATACCAAGCTCTAATATATCTACACCTGATTCAACTAATACATCAACAATATCTAAACAGGTGCAGTAATCAGGATCACCGGCTGTTATATATGCAATAAAAGCAGGTCTATTTTTAATTTTGAGCTTACTAAATAAAACCTTTAAACGTTTTGTCATTAAAATTTATTCCTATTTAGTTCTTTTATATTATATAATATAAATCATACCAATGCAAAAATTAAATTAAAACTGTATTATAGTATTATAGTATTTTCCTATACCTCATAATATTAATTTTACAGCTTACTCAAGCTCCCAGGAGTCTCTTCATTGTCATCGCAAATATTTCTAAAGTCCATTCTACATCCGCAAATGCCCTATGGGCTGGTCCTACTTCATTGTCAAGCCCAAAATTAAACCGTAAATTCTGCAGGCTATAGCTCGGCAGTCCCGGATAAGCTCGCTTTATAAGTGGTATTGAATCCATAGTTTTTCCTCTCCAAGGACGCAATGCAGCCCGGGCTAAACTTTCCTGCAGAAAAGATAAATCAAACCGTGCGTTATGCGCAACTAGAGTTGAGCCTTCACAGAAATTCATAAAATCATACCCTACCTGAGTAAACATATCTGCATTTTTTACCATTTTATCTGTAATTCCATGAATAGCGGTAAGTCGTGAAGGAATACTGCACCCGGGATTCACCAGTGCCTGGTAACGGCTTTGCCCTCCATCTAAATCTACCCTTAACGCTGCAATTTCTACAATCCTGTGATATACCGGCGACATACCGGTTGTTTCAACGTCAAAAACAGTAAAAGGCCCTAATCTGTACCACTCATTCGGTATTGGAGGATTTTTCACTCTCATAGTATTTACTGCCTAGGATTTAAACCTTAGAGTTAGTTTCATCACCTTGCGGTGGACCAAGCGAGTTTTTTTTCTTAGTATACATAAAAAACCTAATTCCTTCATATAACCCGACAAACACAGGAAAGAAAAAGGACATAAAAACGAACGATACAAGCATATATAGCCCAGCTCTACTTTCTGTTCCAATAATGATATTACTTTCCATCAGAAACAGTATTAGGGCAAGACAGAAAACATCAAGCATCATAAACTGATATAATTTTCTGATTACTTTCATAATTCTAATATGAAAAACAGGATAGTACGGAGTTGTCCAAAATATAAATAAATAATTAAAGTAAATAATTGGGCAAATAATCAAAACAAAAGCTACAAACCATGCTAAAATAAGTGAAATCGGCTTTAACGACAAGCAGGTTTGAAATATGGAATATGAATTCTCAATTAAAAAAAAGTCTGAAATCTGAATATAATTGTCAGTAATGGCAAAGACAAAGAAGACTATACTTACAAGCTGTAAAATTATCATTAATGCTTTCTCTAGCACAGAAAACTTTTCTGATATAAACCTACGTCTGGCATCAATCCTTTTAGAAGAAACGGGATAAGTTTGTTCGCATAAATGGTCTACCAGAATAGCACATATAATACTGATAAAAATAGCAAGTAAAAAATAATATACTCCTATTTCAGGTTTAGAAGAAACAAATATCTGATTATTAGTTAATACTAATAAAATGCAAACAACGAAAATATCCAGCATTGACCATTTTGCAAATGATTCTATTATCCTTATTGTCCTATATCTTGCTTTGGATTCCTTAATGATAAAACAGATATAAAAAAGAGCAATAAGTTTAACAAAAGGGAAAATTATGGAAAAACCTACAATTAAAATTGCGATGATATAAAGATTATATCCCCACATCATTTTAACTGCGCCAAAAAGACTGTAAACGTCATTAGATCCGATAAAACGGTAAATAGTCAAAAACGGTGTTGTTAATGCCAAAATATTAAAATACAAAGATGCAGTTATCATAATCATCACCAAACCGCATAACCAGGGATATTTATTTACTAATACTTTATTCATATTATTTCACCACTAATATTTTCCTATCTCCCTAACAAAACATTACTCAAAACTTCAACGTTAATCCAATTTATTCTTTTCCGGCAAGTTCTCGCGCCCAAATAGACAATGAACCGTCTCTAGCACCCATTATTAATACCATATCATTCTTCTCTGGGACTGACACCAAGTATTTACCTGCAGTACTTCTGGAATCATATGTTAAATATCTGTCATTTATAGCTGATTTCAATCTGTACTCCTCACAAACTTCAGATGATTCAGGAGTGAAAGAGCTTGTTCCTCCTGCGTAATAAACCGGTACAAAAATGAAGCAGTCTTTTTTCCTAAGCACTTTTTCTAAAGTCGGAAATAAGCTATTTCTCATAAAACTGAGCGGACCATAACCATGCGGTTGAAATATAGCAAAAACCCGCCCGTTTACAATTTCTTGTGCTGTTAAAATAGCAGAAACTATCTTTTCTACATTATGAGCATAGTCATCATAAACCACTGTTTCATTCTCTGTAGTACCTATATACTCAAACCGTCTATGTATACCATTAAATTTTTCAATTGATGCAACTACATCAGAATATGAATTTTTTAATTCCAATAAATCAGTTATGGCTAACACAGAAAGAGCATTAGCCGCATTATGAATACCCGGAATCGGGAGATTAATTTCAACTTTCAATTCATTTTTAGTGCAACATGCTTTAGCGCTTATATTTTCTAGGCAATAGTTTTTAAGCGACCACATATTTTTTCTATTTTTTATTTCACATGAAAACAATACAATTTTAAGGTGATTATAAAACTCCGGTCGCAACATATCAAACACATGTTTTTCAATTACTGCGCCTTTTTTGGTATTTTTCAGAAACTGCTCAAACACTTCTATCAGCTCTTCTTTAGAATAATGATCTGTTCCAATATTAAGAATTACAGAATAGTCAGGTTTAAAGGCCAGTAAACTTTTATCACTTTCATCTGCTTCAAAAACAAAAAACTGACCTTTTCCCGGCTTAAAGTTTCCAGTAAACTTTTTAGTTTTAAAACTATTAATCATTCCACCGTTCAAAACAATAGGATCAAGGCCAAGATTAGTAAAAGATTCGCCTAGCCAGGCTGTAACGGACGTTTTCCCACAACTTCCTGTCACAGCAATAGTATCTTTATCAATCATTAATTCATTTAAAAAAGCAAGAGCATCAGATCTGTGCCATCTTGGCAGATTTTTACCTGCCGTAAAGTCAGGATTTCCTCCTTCAATAGCGGTTGAATATACTAAAAGATCTGTTTTCTGGTTGCCGGCATAAGAACCATTCTGGATGAATAATTTTATTCCCTGCCCTTCTAATTTTTCAAATAGTTCTTTGTTCTCCGGATTACTCAACGCCCTGTCACTGCCGGAAACCTCATATCCAATCCATTTGAAAGACTGTGCTAATCCGCTCATTCCGATTCCACCAATGCCAATAAAATGAACAGTTTTTATCTGTGATTTATGATTTGTGATCTGTGTTTGGGGATTCTTCATTTTTCCAAGTTATTCCAGAACTAAAACAGTATATAAAATTGTAATGATTGCATGCTTTCCCGCTTTAACCAGCATAGCAATGGCAGAAGCCTAAGTAAGTTGCCATATTCTATGTTAATCTAGTAATAATTAATTGTATTTTTTCATTATCAGTTACATTACTATTATTAACTGTAAACTACAATTTTAAAAAAGTCTAAATCATTATTTAAGTATTTGACTATAATAAATGGAAAGAAACATAACATGTATGGCTGGAGAGGTAAAATACTTCATATTAATCTAACGACAGGACAATATACTATTGAAATGCCGCCTACGGATTTGTACAAAAAACACATCGGTGGAAAAGGGCTGGCCGGATACTATCTTAAGCCTTTCATTACACAAAACTGGGATTCTCCCGATATGCCTCTCCTATT
This sequence comes from uncultured Victivallales bacterium, assembly GCA_964523175.1. Classification (GTDB taxonomy): domain Bacteria; phylum Verrucomicrobiota; class Lentisphaeria; order Victivallales; family GWF2-38-69. The sequence goes on from CAZGAI010000044.1 coordinate 4,538, forward strand.
TTTCACCGGACCGCTGGGAGATACCTTGTCACCTGCATCAGGACGTATGACAGTAATGTCCCGCTCTCCACTTACAGGAACTATTGGAGACGCGTCAGTCGGAGGAAAACTCAGCAATCATATTAAAAGAGCCGGATATGACGGCATTGTAATAACAGGAAAAAGCAGCAGGTTATGTGGAATTAATATTTCTGATTCCAATATTAATATTTCAGATGCAAGCCATATGTTGAAGTTAAGCATAGATAAAGCAAATTCTATACTGGGCCGTTCCGGTTCTAATGCTGTAATTGGCCCTGCGGCTGAAAACAGAGTTATGTTCTCAAGTATTATGGTTGATGGTCATTTCGCCGTAGGCCGTAATGGACTCGGTCTGGTTATGGCGGAAAAGAAATTAAAATATATTAAAGTGACAGGCAGTGGTAAAACAGAAGTTCACTGTATGGAAGATCTAAAAAAAGCAAGAGAAGAAATTTTCAGGTTATCATCAGCTTCTCCTGTATTAACCGGTGAACTTGGTATTTCAAATTATGGAACCGGTGCTCTCTATGACCTTATCAGCAGCAGAAGAATGATGCCTACTGATAATTTTAGATCTACATCATTCAGCAATGCCGAGAATATGAACTCATGGCACTATAAACAAAAATATAGATTCAAAAAAACCGGATGTCCGGGCTGCCATATTCTTTGTAAAAAAATTGGTAGTAACAGAGAAATAATGCCGGAATTTGAAACTATGTCACACTTTAGTGCCCTTCTTGAAAATAATGACATTGAAACAATAATAAAGGCTAATTATTTATGTAATAATTTGGGTATGGACACAATTACTGCAGCTGTGACTTTAGCGTGTTACAGTGAAATTAATCAAAAGAAATTAACGCCTGATAACATTCTCAGCCTATTGACAGATATAGCTATGAATCATGGAGAGGGGAAAGAACTAAAAATGGGATCTTTTCGATATGCTCAAAAAAAATCCAGTCCTCAGTCTTCTATAACAGTAAAAAAGCAGGAGTTGCCAGGATATGACCCGCGCGGAGCTTATGGCATGGCACTTGCATACGTAACATCTACTCGTGGAGCATGTCATCTTCGCGCATACCCTATCTCTCATGAAATTTTAAGAAAACCTGTTGTAACCGATAGATTCACTTTCAGTGGAAAAGCTAGAGTAATTAAGATAAGCGAAGACGTTTTTTCAGTTGTGGACTCTCTAACAACATGTAAGTTTTTATTCTTTGCCGCATCACTTGAAGAGTACGCAAAAGCTTTCTATGGAGTAACAGGCATAAAAACAACTGCACAGGATCTCATGAAATGCGGAGAACGTATTTACTATAACGAAAGAATCATGAATTCAATGAATGGGTTTAATTCTAAAGATGACGATCTGCCTGAACGTTTTTTCACAGAACCCGGTACAAGCGGTGATGGAATAATTGTTAATCCAATAAATAGAGACAGCTTTCTGGAAGCCCGATCAAACTATTATAAGATACGGGGTTTAACTGAAAAAGGTTTGCCGTCAAAGAAAAAAACCTTAGACCTTGGACTTTAGACTAAAATGAGGTGCGTTAACTTGATATGTTAGAATTAATTAACAAATATGTAAATAAACTTATAAGTCAGGGGGTTTGTAATATTGACACCCCCGTATTTGGTGGACTGGATGCAGAAATAGTATGGAACAGGCTCTCTCACAGAACTAAAACTTTAGAAAAAGTAATTGATGGATTAAATATAAACAGCATTCTTTTCTCAAAACCGGCTGAACCATATGCATCAATCATAAACTTTTTGTCAAAAACACAGGAATCAGCTATTTTCCCGCAGGATTGCGAAACAAGAACCTTTCTGCATGATATCCCAATTGTTGCAGACTTTGACTCATTAAAAATTATAATTGCATTAAAAAAACGAAAAGCTGCAATAATACCGAATCAGGGTATAGTGACATTCGGCACCGTGAGTCCGGAGCAGGCTTTTATTTCATATAGTTCTGTATGTTTTTCATGCTTTGTTAAATTCTTTACTGACTACTACAAAGATATTAAGCTCCAAAAACAGACAAATGAACAAAATAAAATTTTCAAAAAGGCATTTGATATTTATTATAAGTTTATTAAGAACTACAAAAATTCCACCAATTGCATTAAGGGGCCGTTTAAAGATACTGAAACTACAATAAAGGCAATGATTCAGGCGGGAAAATTAGTAGTTGACTATCGTCTTGTGGACTCATTTTTTGGAAATATTTCTTATAAACTGAAGGATAAAATATATATAAGTCAGACAACAAGTTCTCTTGACGAATTGGCCGGCTGCATCGATCCATGTCCGATCGATAACTCAAGCTGTACGGCTCTTACCGCTTCAAGCGAATTGAGCGCTCATAAGGATGCACTTCTAAACAGTGATAACAAGGCTATTCTGCATGGACATCCAAAATTTTCAGTAATAATGTCTATGCTCTGTGATAAAGAAGAAGTCTGTAACAAATTCGGAGAGTGCCATATAAAATGTCCTAAAAAACGATTTGTTAAAGATATACCAATCGTTCCGGGTGAAGTAGGAACAGGTAAATATGGATTATCCAACACACTACCCCCCGCAATAAAGGGTAATAGAGGTGCTATCGTATATGGGCACGGTCTTTTTACTGTTGGTAAAAACGATTTTTCCGATGCTTTCAATAACCTGCTAAAAATAGAAAAAATGTGTATAGATGAATATCGTTCTACCATTAAAAGGCTACGGGAAGGCTAAATTCAGTTTATCTGATAAAGAATTAATAGCGCTGCTTCATAAGCTGGTTTTTTGGGACAAAGATATTTCCAAGTTGCTGTCTGAAGCATTTGATTCAGCATATGCAAAAATTAGTGAAGAAAATTATACACTCCCGTATATAGCCGAGGATATTTCCATAAAACCATTCAGAAAAAAACTGCCTTATCATTTACAGTGTATTGTCAACATGTGCAGAGTATTCATTTTAAAAAAGAGAATGCGTTTTACTTCATTAGAGAACCATAGGAATAGTATTCAAAGGCTTGTTTCATATAAAGGTTCAGGTACTATCTATCAAACAAATTCCAGAAAAAACTTCAGTTTCCAGGAAATTTTGTGATTTCAAACTAGAGCTTTTTCTTAAAAATCACAATATTACTTCTCCAATTGACCAGTTCCCATCCCTGCGCTCCCAGAATATTAAACTGCTTTTGCGGGCCTTCTGTATCGGTACCAATAGTAATATTTACTACCTTGTAGGTCCACTTACCTTCTGCAGCAGCAACTATCTCTGCCGCAGCGGTTAAATTATTTCCGCGAACTGTAGTTGTAAACAAAAACCATACGCCAATAATAACAACTATTACAGCAGAAGCGATTGAAATAGAGATCAGCTTAAGACGTTTCATAAATACATTCCTTCTTAGTTTTAGTTCGTTAATAATATAAGTATTTAAAACATGCTATTATACTTAATAATTGCATAGTAATGCGAATATTGATAACCTCTTGAGGTTATTATTTCTTTTTAAGATGAACTCTGAGAAGAGTAAGGTCAGCGGGTGTAACACCATCAATTCTACCGGCCTGACCAAGAGTTGTTGGTTTTAATTGAATCAGTTTTGCTCTTGCTTCATTTTTGAGCCCTTTTATTGTTGAATAATCAAATCCCTCTGGAATCTTTAAAGTTTCCATTTTTTTAATTTTCTCAATCTCAAGTTTTTCTCTTTCAAGATATCCTTCATAATGAGCAATGATTATTAATTGCCTGAGGATTCGCCTGTCAAGCTTATCCTCTATATTCAGATCAAGTATTTCCGGGTTAACAAAGTACGGTTCTTTTAAAATACCTTTATGCAATCTTAACATTTCTTTAACAGATTTATTTCCAACCTTAAGTTTGTTCCATTGCTCAGTAATTTTATAAAGCTTATCTGAATATTTTTTAAACTGATCAAATTTACTTTTAGATAAAAGTCCTAGATCATAGGCTATTGGGCATAACCTCAAATCGGCACAATCCTGCCTGAGGTGAAGTCTGTATTCAGCACGACTTGTAAACAGCCTATACGGTTCAACAATTACCTTGCTTACAAGATCATCAATCATCACTCCAATATAACTGATGTCTCTTCCGATTTCAACGGTTTCTTTTCCTGCTGCCAGGCGGGCTGCATTCAACCCCGCAACAAGCCCCTGTCCAGCTGCCTCTTCATAACCGCTTGTACCGTTTATCTGTCCGGCTAAAAAAAGATTTTTCCATTCTTTCAGAGCGAGAGAACGGTTTAACTGGTCCGGAAATACAAAATCATACTCAATAGCATAAGCATAGCGGGATATTTCAGCTCTTTGCATGCCGGGAATTGAACGCAGCATTTTCCATTGTACATCTGAAGGAAGACTGGTTGAAAATCCGTTTAAGTAATACTCATCAGTATATTCACCTTCTGGCTCCAGATAGAGTGTATGTATTTCGTGGTGTGGAAAACGCACAACCTTATCTTCAAATGACGGGCAGTACCGTGTGCCTATTCCTTCAATATTACCCTGATAAAGCGGAGCTTGATACAAATTCTCTTTTACAATTTTTGCTGTTTCAAGAGTCGTTTTCAGCAAATAACAGTGTAAGTCTTTTCTTTTTGTCTGCGGATATGAGACTTCATCAAAAAAAGTAAAATTCTCTTCAAGGTCTTCGGAATCCTGCTTTATCATCTGACTAAAATCAATTGATTTACCCAAAATTCTCTGAGGGGTTCCCGTTTTAAGACGCCCCAGCTTTAAGGAAAGTTGTTCTTTCATAGAAATGGCAAGTTTATTGGAAGCAAAATCTCCGGCTCTCCCTCCAGAAAAGTTTTTTAAACCATAATGAAGTTTACCTGTTAAGAAAGTGCCCGGGCACAAAACAACAGCCTTAGCAAATAACTCATCACCGAACTGAGTAGTTACACCGACAACTTCAGAGTCTTCAATAATAAAAGCCTCTACTTCTGCCTGATGGATATAAAGATTTTCTGCCTTTTCAAGTTCATATTTTATTGCCTGCTGATAAGAAAGCTTATCACATTGGGCTCTTGGTGACCATACTGCCGGTCCTTTGCCTCTGTTCAGCATTCTGAACTGGACAGATGCCGCTTCAGTTACACGACCTAAAATACCGCCTAGAGCATCTATTTCCCTAACAACATGTCCTTTAGCAATACCGCCAATAGCAGGATTACAGCTCATCTGTCCAATATGATCAAGATTCATTGTAATTAGTACTGTCTTTGCACCAAGCCTGGCAGCAGCACTCGCAGCTTCTGCTCCCGCATGCCCCCCTCCTGCAACTATTACATCATATGTCTTTTTACCGTTAATGGTATTCATACTATTTAATTGTTTTTCTATTTTGAATTTTAATACATTTTCTCAGCTTATCTTGAAGCTTTGTATTATCAGTCTGTAATTTTAAAACTTTTCTAAACCACAAAATAGCTGTTCATAATTACCCAGATAATAAGCTTTTAGTCCTATATAATAATATCGCTTAAATTTATCAAGAGAATGTACATTTAATATCTCATTAATACAATCTATTGCTTTTTGCTTATCTCCAATAACTCCATAGTTGTCAATAAGCATCTCCAATACTATATATATCTAATATGCCCTTCAAGTCTAATACAAGAGTGTTTGTTGTTCGCAAAGGGTTTAAAATACGGCTTCGCCCAAAGCGAATAATAGCAAAATTTATAATATCTTAAAATCATCCGGAATAGAGGTTTCAATTGCTATTTGTTTTTCTGTATCAGGATGCATAAAGCTTAATGATTTTGCATGCAGGGCCTGTCTATCAAGTATTAGTTTACATTTATCATTGTTTGACAATTTACCATCAATAAACCGTAAATACAGTGTATCATCCAATCCATAAAGCTTATCACCAACAACTGGATACCCCAGAGAACAAAGCGTTGCTCTAATCTGATGCAGACGCCCGGTTGCAGGCAATACCTTAACAAGACTCAAGGTATTGTTCGATTTAATTAATTCAAAAATTGTTTCTGCGCTTTCGAGGTCAGCTATGTTATAAATGCCTGGATTTTCTTTATGAGTTTTTTCTGTAATAAACTTTCTTTTTTTTCTGACAGGACTTTTATCGTCACAGGTTAAGTAACCTACAGCATTAAGTTTTTCCGGAAACACTCCATGTACAATCACAACGTATTCCTTTGAGGTCTGCTTTATCATAAAAAGGTTTGATAAATACGCTGCTGTGCCTGAAGATTTAGCAAACAGCACAATACCGGATGTTTCACGATCCAATCTATTAATAAGATAAATTTTAGAATCAGTCTCTTTTGAAACTGGCCCGGAGTGCCTTTTATTTCTTACCTCATCGGAAATTTTTAGCTTCGCTCTGATTGAACTAAAATAATTTTTAGAGCTTCGCTCCTCTGATATTTTAGCAAAAAGAGTATTTTTATAATATATCCCTGCAGGATGGCAAGGCAGGTTAGAGGGTTTATTAACAGCAAACATTGTTTCGTCTTCATAGACTATATTATATTCAAAATTAACTTCAGGCTCTTCATAGCCATCAACGTTAAATTCAACAACGTCCCCAATTCTTAATAATTTAGAAGCTCTGCAGCGTTTTCCGTTTACAGTAATCAAACCTTTTTTTATAATTTCCTGCCATTGATTTCGGGAGTGATATGTAAATCGTTCAGTCAACCATTTATCAAATCTTGAGTCAGCATCTTTGCTTTCCACTACAGTAAGTAATTTTCTCTCAGTTGAATTGTTATGTTTCATAATAATCAAATTTCATCCAATAATAATCATGCTTTAGCATGACAAGCACCAATCTTGTCCTGTTCTAACAGGATACACTAAAAGTTTATAAGTTTTTTTACAAAAAGCTATAAGGGTTATTATATTATACCTTTTATAAGTCTTTATAAAAGGTATAAAAAATAATTCGTACTACAACCCGTCATTTCATTCGATCAAGACACTAAGACACAGAGAAAAAATTGTTATAAGCGTTAATTCGCAAAATTTGCGGTTAAAAAATCTTTGTGACTTTGTGCCTCTGTGTGAGACAATTTTGGTTGCGGCTTGAAAAACGAATAAAAGTTAAGAGATAAATTTTGATATTTAATTAAACGGCCGTGAAAAAATGAAGTATTGGGTTATGGTAGATGATATTTGACACTAACAAAGATTTAATCAAAGGCCCTCCAGACGCGAATAAACTTTTATTGGGCCGTCTAATTTAGGAGTATTAATATGGGATTCTACATTTTTATCGTCATTATCTGTCTTTTTTTTATTTTCTTCGGATATGGTGGAAACAACAAAATTTTCAAAGAATTAAAAAGGCAGAACGAATACATTATGTCTCTGGAAACAGATAAAGATGAGATGGAAGATAAAATAGAAAAACTTCAAAATAATCAAATTCAAGCCCAGAAAGATATTGAAATTCTGGGACATCATTACATTGCTGACAGCATTAAATGGATTGCTCATCATTCTAAAAATATTGAAGATGCCGAAAAAAAAATTAATGCATTATACTCTTTCTCTGAAAAACATGGTACTACTTTTACAAAAGAACAAAAATATAAATTCAGATACGATCTACAGCATGAGATATCTGAAAATGCCTAGATGTGTACTGTCTCATAAGTTCGCGGCGTAAATAAACAGCTACGTTTCGATGCTAAAACTTTGTAGAGACGCAATGCTTGCGTCTTCTGTGTCATACCCTCCGCGCTACACCTTTTTAGACACGCACCGCGTGTCTCTACAGCATTTTATATTTCAAAAAAACTACTTACTTTTTCACGGTAAACCTATGAGACGGCACACTAGATCTGCTCGTCTATAATACTGTGCAAACCTAGTTAACTCATTGTTTCATCTCCCATTTAGTCTTTACTATTAATCTTTTTTCCGTTCATTTTCGGTAAAAAATCTTTATACTCAGTGTCCCTTGAGAAATCACCTTTTCAAACAATAAATCTATCCCTTTTGTTGATGATTATAGCATTAACAGTGAATTCATTTGAAAATTTTTAACCAAATTATGTTGAATATAAACAACTAGTTAGATATAATTAAAGTTAATGAATAGTAGTAAAAACTACAGGGAAGTAAAGAACCTGTTTCATCGGGAGAGGAGAAATTTTAAAATAGAAAATTTGATATATTAATCAGATTTATCTATAAAATGGTACAGGGCTTTGGAAAAAACCTGTAGGGTTAATTCGACCTAAATAAATTAAATAATATAGGTTATATAATGAATGATCAAAAAATTATTTATGATGGAAAAAGTGAATCTTCGTCGTTAGCTCCATGTGCTGTAGTGATTTTCGGAGCATCCGGTGACCTAACCAAAAGAAAACTCATTCCAGCTTTCTTTAGACTATTCCAGGACAATAAACTGCCGGAAAACTTCTATATTATTGGATTTGCAAGATCTAAAATGGATGACAAAGCTTTCCAGAAAATTGTGGAAGATATATTAAAAAATAAAGGTGAATCAACTAAAGAAGTTAAACCATTTGCTGAAAAATGTTTCTATTTCTCAGGAAAGTATGATGATATTGAGTCTTTTAAAGAGCTGAAAAAAACTACTGATATTCTGAATAAGAAATATTCTACACAAGGAAATATGATCTTTCAGCTATCAACACCACCTTTTCTTTATTCTCCGGTAGTAGAAATGCTTTCGAAAAGTAAATTATTAATTAAAAATCAGACATCTTCCCCATATAGCAGAGTAATCTTTGAAAAACCATTTGGAAGAGATTATAAATCTGCTGTTGAACTTAACGATAACATAAGTAAACATGCCACAGA
>CAZGAI010000045.1:0-13383 GCA_964523175.1 uncultured Victivallales bacterium
TGTCACAAGAAACAGATAGAGCGCCAGGGCATCAGTACTGCATTGTTTAAGGTAGTTTTCACGAACCAGACGATGGTCAAGCCAGCTGAAATGTTTGGGAATTCGCCGCACTCAATGCAGTCATAAGTTATGATAACCATGTTTAGCTTAGTCGCTGACTTGGAAAGAGATCTTATAAGCCAAAGGACAAAAGAAGCTCTGGCAACAAAAAAGGCTGAAGGTGTTGTCCTCGGTCGGCCAAAAGGACCAGGGAAATCGAAGCTTGAAAAACATGAAGAACAAATAAAAGAATTGATTGAAAAGAAAGTCTCTATGTTATCTATTTCAAAAATATTAGGGGTAAGCTACTCCACTTTATTTAACTTTTTTTAAAAAAGAGGACTAAATATATCAAGAACCGACTAATCCTATGGGCGATTATACCCAAATATTTAGTTTTACCCTATTTTGCCTGTTTCGCCAAAAAAGAAGGTATTTGAAAAATCAACTTTCTAATCTGCAAATATCAAAGTTTTGCGGCTAGAACGATCAGTCAAAACTTATTTCAAAATCAATTATTTAAAAGTTTTAAATTTCATGAGCTAAGGAAATGATTTAGCTACAAAACATGTGACTGATGGGATTCTTGCATATTCCCGCTATCAGGCACAAACTTTCAAATATTATATAATTGGCCTTAAGACGTTTTAGAAGCGTTTTAACCCCATATTTAATTGATCAATTTTTTAATAATAACTTCTCTTAAGATATCGTTTATTTTTTCAGGGTTAAACGGCTTAACCATAAAGTAGTCCATTCCTGCATTAATGCAGACTTCTTTATTTTCTGTCATTACATCTGCAGATAACGCTATTATATGAGTATAGTTCTTGTTTCGTTTATTAACTTTTCTTATTTCTTTTGTTGCTTTAAATCCATTAAGAACAGGCATTTGACAGTCCATAAAGATAATATCATAATTATTTATTTTAAATAAATCTACTGCTTCCTGTCCATTTACAGCTATGTCAATGCTACATAAGCCTAATTTTTTTAGATTTTTTTCAAGAATAATTCGACTGAACTTGTAATCATCTACAATAAGTATTTTTAGCTTTTTTTTAATTTTTGTGTATTTTAAGCGTTGTTTAGGAGATCTTCGCCTATCTACTTTTTTAGTCTCCTGTTTTTTAAATTCCAGTTCAGTCCAGAAAACGGAACCTATACCAGGTTCACTTTCAACCCCAACCTTCCCTTCCATTAAGTCTACTGTGCTTTTAACAATTGAAAGTCCAAGACCGGTTCCTTCTACATCTTTATTTTCCTCAGGGTTGAATTGAGAGAATGGTTTAAAAAGTAGCTTCATATCTTCTTTTGATACACCGATTCCAGTATCTATAACGCTGAACTTGTATCTGACAGAAGTTTCAGATTCAGTTAGTTTTTCTATTTTTAAGACAATACCACCTGCTTTTGTATATTTTATGGCATTGTTACATAGGTTTAAAATAATTTGTTGAAGCCTGATATCATCACCTATAAGTTCTACAGATAAGTCAAAATCTGACTGCACTTCAAACTTTAGTTTTTTACTTTCAGCTGTTTTTTCCAGTATCTCTTTTAAACTATTAATAATACTATCCAGGCTAAATTGGTTTGATAATATTGTAAGCATATGTGCTTCAATTCTTGAATAATCGAGGACATTATTAACTATTCCAAGAAGCAGGTTTCCGGATGTTTCTATTATATCAGTATACTGCTTGGTTTCTTCAGGTGATTCAGATTCTTTTAGGAGTCTGGCGCTTCCCATTATTGCATTTAAAGGCGTGCGTATTTCATGGCTCATAGTGGTTAGAAAACTACTTTTGGTCTTGGCAGCATCTTCTATTGTTTTAGCTTTTTTTCTGATTGTCTGATTAGCCTTTTCAAGTTTTGCATTACTTTGCATTAATTCTTTGTTAACCAGATCCAGTTGTTTATCATGTTTTTTTTGTTCAGTAAGGTCTCTCCATAATGTATGCAGCATTAATTCATTTTTATATCCTATAGGGGTTAATGAAACCTCAACTGGAAAGTCTTCTCCTGTTATTTTCCTGTGCATCCATTCAAATCTGTGAAATCCATTTTCAAAAGCGATTTTAATCATTTCATCTGCTTTCTCAGAAGAATCCCTGCCGTCAGGTTGAGTTTTTGGGGAAAGTTCGCATGGATGGGTTGAGAGAATGTCTTTTTTGCTTTTAGCATTCAAAAGCTTAACTGTTACATCGTTGCAATCAATAAAGCTGTTTTCGGAAAGAATTAACATTGCATCAGTGGCGTTATTAAAAACATTTTTAAACGATTTATCTACTTTTATCGATTCCGCCTCAATATTCTGCAACTTTTTATTTTGTTCTTCTAATTCAGCTTGTCTTGAACGAAGTTCACTGATTTTATTAGACAGCAATTCTTCGGCATCCTGTCTATTAAAAAGATTTGAAACTCTCACGAGAAGTTCAGCTTTTGAGAATGGTTTTCCAATGTAATCTGCTGCACCAGAGGCAAATGCTTTCTGTATGTTCTCTTTTTTAGTATGTACAGTTAGCATTATAAAAGGGATGTTAGGATACGCTTTGTTAACCTCAGCACAAAATTCAAATCCGTCCATGTTTGGCATTATAATATCTGATAGTATAACATAGGGTAAATCTGTACTGTTTTGCAGATGATTTAAGGCTTCCACGCCATCATTCTTCACTTCTACAAAATATCCTTCCTGCTCAAGCCAGGTTTGAACCATAAACCTTTGAGATGGACTATCATCTACTAATAAAATTTTTATTTTGTTGCTCATGTTTTAAAACTTACTGTAAAACCGTATAGATGTACGGAAATTTGATTTTAACTTATTGATATTCAACAGTATTATACTGTATTCTTTAATAGAAAACAACAAATGAAATTTAACTTATATAAAAATTGATTTATAAAGAAGATATAATTGAGGGTTTTAGCGCAGGTATAACATCTTTTAAAAGTTTATGGGTTTTCCTTTTGAAATTCTATTTCCAATTGATTATTAGCGGAAAACGTTTGAAGACTGTTAATGCTTAGTTCAGTTTGACTAATAACATTTACTATGATTTCAACGCTTCTGTTATTGTTAATGTATACTATATATTCTCCTATGGGGGGAAGAATTCCAAAATCTACTTTTACACTGACACCATCACTGTTCTTAACTTTATTAAAACTTATAATATGGCCTGTAATAATATATTTTGTATTTAGCATATAATTTGCGGAAGAAAAATCACCTTTTGCCAGTGCACTTCTAATCGCAGTGCTGCTTATTGGTTGTCCATTCCAGAAGGTTTCTTTTACAGATTTAAAAATAAATCCGTATTTATCAGCAAAGTCGTGCAGTGTTTGTTCGTTTCCTTTAGCCCTAGCTCCAAATGTCCACTTAGTTCCTACACAGATGCCAAGCAGCTTAATATTACGCGGAAGCATAAATTTTTCTATAAATTCATATGGAGAAAGAGAGGCAAACTCTAGAGTGAACGGCACTGTTACAATGGCTTTTATGCCGAGATCTCCTAAAATTTTTGCTTTTTTTGCAGGTGTTCTGAGAAAATGTAACGGTTTATCCGGAAATAATACTTTTCGTGGGTGAGGAGAAAATGTAATAACGACCGGAGTGGCAGATAGTTTGTTTGATGTTTTGATCAATTCTTTGATTAATTCTCGGTGTCCCAGATGAATTCCATCAAATACACCAATAGCGGAAGCTATTTTTGTAATATTATAACGGCTAAGTTCATCCAGGCTGCTGACCTGAATTGGAAAGTTGGTTTTAGACATATACCTCGACCCAGTTTCAATTAAAAGTTATCAGGTTATGGGATATAAAAGCACATGGTGTTGTTCTAATGTTTACACTTTTCAACCTGAAAACCTTACAGCTTGATCACTTTAAACTCGTACGCAGTGCGATAACCTGTGCATTAAATTACTTCAATATTCGCACCAATTTTTTTGAAGTCTTTAATGAAGTCTGGATATGTAACAGAAACGGCATCAGCATTTTTAATAATTGTTTCACCCGGTGCATTCATACCGGCAATAGCTAATGCCATAATGATTCTATGGTCATTATATCCATTGACCTTGGCACCCTTTAGCTTACTTCCATTGATAATTAATCCATCCTTTAATTCTTGAATATCAGCGCCCATTTTTTTCAGTTCTTTTGTTATTGCTGAAATGCGGTCAGTTTCTTTGAACCGGGCGTGTGGAACATTGCTTAAAATTGTTTTACCTTTAGCAAAACAAGAAACAACAGCCATTGCAGGAAGAGCGTCAGGGGTAGAGTTCAAATCAATTTTAACATCCCCGTACAGCTTTCCTTTTCGATAGACAGTTACGTGGGTGTCATGTTTTTCAACCCTCATTCCCATACGTTCAAAATAATCAAAAACTTCTTTATCACCCTGTTTATCTGTAAAATCTAAATTATATATCTTTAAGTTGCCTCCTGTGACAGCTGCGGCGGACAGGGCGAAAGTAGCTGTAGAAAAATCAGCCGGAATTATTTTTTCAAACGCTTTATAGCTTTGATTACCTCTAACTGTAAATTGAGAAAAATCCGGTTTACAGTTATATTTAATTCCGAGGAAGTCAAGCCAGTCCAGTGTCATTTCTATGTATGGTTTTTCATTAATGTTTACAACGTTAATCTCGGTTTTCTTTTTTGCTAAAGGAGCAGCAAATAATAAAGAAGAAACAAATTGTGATGTTTTTCCATCAATAGTAGTTTCCCCTCCAAGCATAGGGCCACGCACAGCTAATGGACATTTTCCTTCCTCTGATGCACCAGCTTTTACTCCTAGTTTTTCCAAGGCTAAAATTAATGAACCCATTGGACGGCCACGTAGAGAACTATCTCCATCAAAGCAAATTTTTAAAGTTCCTGTTGCGGCCAGTCCTGTCAGGAGACGCAAAGATGTGCCGGAATTTCCCAAATTTATAATTTCATCTGTTTTATTTGTCAACTTTCCATTAGTTCCTTTGATTTTCCAAACAAGGCCGTTTTCTTCATAAACCTTTGAAAGTTTAGCACCAAGTTTTTCTGCTGCGTATAAACAGGAGATTGTATCATCTGAAACCAGCGGATTTATTATTGTGGATGTACCGTTTGCTGCAAGAGCAGCAGTAATAGCTCTAATTGTATGAGATTTTGATCCAGGAATGAAGATTTCACCCTCTACCTTTGATTTTGATGTTTTAATTTTCATAATACTCTCCCTTTACCGTCCACAATTTCTTAATGTCATTATTACTATAAGTTAAACTTTGGTGCATGTCTATGGTATTCCTGAATACTGCATACATCAAGTCGTTCAATATTTTTTAGTGCCTTAAAACCTTCAATTGCTGCAGCCAACCCACTAATGGTTGTCATTATAGGTATTCCATCTATAACAGCTTCTGCACGCATGATTATCTCGTCCACTTTTGGAGATGGTCCAGTTGAAGGAATATTGACAATCCAGTGAAGGTTATTTTCTTTAATTAGGTCACTGGCATTGGGGTGACCCTGTCCAATCACAAATACAGGGTTAGTTTTTATACCACGCTCATATAAATAAGTAGTTGTTCTAGGAGTAGTATACAGTTCAAATCCAAGATCTATTAAATCCTTCACGAGGGTAATAATTTCATTATCATCATTAAAATCATCAGGATCAATACTAAAAAAAACTTTTGTTTTTGAAAGAGATGGTGGATTAATTTGACAGGCAATAAGTGTTTTCAGATATGCTATTCCGGCACTGAAATCAATACCCATTACCTCGCCTGTAGACTTCATTTCAGGGCTTAGGACCACATCGACACCTGGAAACCTGTTAAAAGGGAAGACTGCTTCTTTAGCAGAAACATGGTTAGGAATGAATTCTTCCGTAAATCCGAGGTCTTTAAGTTTTTTGCCAGCCATTATCAATGCAGCTATTTTAGCGATAGGGATTCCGATAGATTTACTTACAAACGGTACTGTTCTTGAAGCCCTTGGGTTAACTTCCAGAACATATACCGTATTATCTTTAATTGCATATTGAACATTCATTAGGCCGCATACGTTAAGTGCTGCCGCCATTTGTTTTGTATTTGAGCGTATAGTTTTTAAAATATCATCACTAAGAGTAATGCTCGGGATCATACATGCTGAATCTCCTGAATGAATTCCAGCTAGTTCAACGTGTTCCATTATACCGCCGATAACAGAAGTTTGTCCATCACAGAGACAGTCAACATCTACCTCAACAGCAGCATCAAGGTATTTATCAATAAGTACCGGGCGTTCATTGGAAACCTCTATTGTTTCCTGCATATACTTCCTTAAATATTTTTCTTTATAGACGATCATCATCGATCTCCCGCCCAGAACATATGAAGGCCTGACCAGAACCGGATAACCTATTTTTTCAGCAACAGCAACAGCATCATCTTCATTATAAGCTGTACCGTTTTCAGGTTGTTTTATTCCCAGTTTTTCTATTATTTTCTGAAATTCATCTCGATTTTCTGCAAGGTCGATACTTTCCGGGCTGGTACCGATAATTTTTACACCGTTATTTGCCAGATCATCGGCGAGATTGAGTGGAGTCTGTCCTCCAAACTGAACAATAACACCGTCACACTGTTCAATATCATAGATATTTAAAACATCTTCAAGAGTTAGCGGTTCAAAATACAGTTTATCACTAGTATCGTAATCAGTTGAAACAGTTTCAGGATTGCTGTTTACCATAATAGTTTCAAAACCAGCTTTTCTCAGAGCGAAACTGGCATGTACACAGCAATAATCAAATTCAATTCCCTGCCCGATTCTGTTTGGACCTCCGCCAAGGATCATAATTTTCTTTTTATTATCCGGCTTACATTCATTATGAGTACTGTAAGAGGAATAATAGTAGGGAGTATAAGCTTCAAACTCTCCGGCGCAAGTGTCAACAAGATTATATGCAGGGACTATTCCAAGCTTTTTTCTAGCGGTTCTAACTTCAATTTCAGTTGAATTGAGTAGATAGGCAATCTGTCTATCTGAATAACCGAACTCTTTAGTCTGTATAAACAGAGTTATATCTTTAGACATGTTTTCAAGAGTTTTTACAGAAAGTATTTCATTTTCATAAGCTGCAAGTTCATGCATATGTCTAAGAAACCAAAAATCAATATTGGTTAGGTTGTTGACTGTTTCAACACTCCATCCCCGTTTAAAGGCCTCTCTGATATAAAAAACCCTAAATGCATTTGGTCTTATTAATTCAGCCCTAACATCTTCGTCGGATTTTGATTCGTATTCAGAGTCTTTTCCATCTGCTCCGAACCCGTAGCGGCCTATCTCAAGAGAACGCAGTGCTTTTTGAAGTGATATTTTGAAAGTTTTGCCGATACTCATTGCTTCACCCACAGATTTCATCTGAGTGGTTAGTGTATTGTCAGCTGTTGGGAATTTTTCAAAAGCAAAACGGGGTATTTTAGTAACAACATAATCAATTGAAGGTTCAAAACAGGCGGGTGTTTCTTTCGTTATATCATTACATATTTCGTCAAGAGTATAGCCTACTGCCAATTTTGCAGCTATTTTGGCTATAGGGAAACCTGTGGCTTTGGAGGCCAGCGCGCTTGATCTTGAAACACGTGGATTCATTTCAATGATAACCATTCTCCCATCTTTAGGATTCATTGCCCATTGTACATTGGAGCCACCGGTTTCTACCCCTATGACACGCATAACATTCAAAGAGGCATCTCTCATTATCTGATATTCTCTATCTGTAAGGGTTTGTGCCGGTGCTACCGTAATGCTGTCTCCGGTATGAACTCCCATTGGATCGATGTTTTCAATAGAACATACAATAACAGCGTTATCTTTTTTATCCCTCATTACTTCAAGTTCAAATTCTTTCCAGCCGAGCAGGGATTCTTCAATAAGAACTTCGTTTGTAGGGCTTGCGTCTATACCTCTGGCTACAATTGCTCTAAATTCTTTTATATTATACGCGATCCCCCCTCCTGTTCCTCCCATAGTAAAGCCAGGACGAATAATTAAAGGAAACTTACCTATTTCGTCAGCTATTTTATAGGCTTCTTCCATAGAATAAGCAGAACCACTTTGAGCTACATTTAAGCCGATTTCCTGCATTATTTTTTTAAAAATAGTTCTATCTTCCGCCCTGCGAATTACATCTGCATTGGCTCCAAGCATTTCAATACGGTAATAGTCCAAAATGCCGGAATCGTAAAGCTCCATAGACAGATTAAGCGCTGTCTGCCCTCCAAGGGTGGGAAGTAGCGCATCAGGTCTTTCTCTTCTAATTATTTCATGAAGGATATCTTTAGTCAAAGGTTCAATATATGTTCTGTCAGCAAACTCGGGGTCAGTCATGATTGTTGCTGGATTGCTGTTTACCAGCACGACGCTGTAACCCTCTTCCTTTAGAGCTTTGCATGCCTGTACCCCTGAGTAGTCAAATTCACAGGCCTGTCCGATTATAATAGGGCCTGACCCTATTAACATAATTTTTTTAATATCTTCTCTTTTTGGCATAATAGTTTAACTTCTAGTTATTAATTCTCTAAATTTATCAAAGAGGTAATCAGGATCATGTGGTCCTGGAGCAGCTTCAGGGTGATACTGGACTGCAAACATAGGTTCTGTTTTATGCTTAATACCTTCTACTGTATTATCATTTAAGTTGATATGAGTAATTTCTAATGGTGATGAAGAAACAGAGTGGCTGTCAACCGCAAAATTATGATTTTGCGATGTTATTTCAATTTTATTTGATATCAGGTTTTTAACAGGATGGTTACATCCATGATGACCGAATTTTAATCTATACGTTTCAGCCCCGCAGGCTAATGATAGTAGTTGATGTCCCAGGCAAATTCCCATAATCGGAACTTTGCCTATCAGTTTTTTTGCTGCTTCTACAGCATATGATACAGCTGAAGGGTCAGCAGGGCCATTTGAAAAAAATACGCCATCCGGAGAGTGTTTCATTACCTCTTCAGCAGATGTTTGAGCTGGTACTACAGTAACATTCATTCCTTTTAAGCGTAGAGACCTTAGAATATTCCATTTTATTCCAAAATCATAAGCAACAATGTTTAAGTCAGCTGAAGGTAGGCTTTGAGCAATACCCCATGACAAGGTCTTGTTGTTATCGGAATCCCAATTATATGTACTGGAACATGAAACTTTTGCTGCATAATCTTGATTGTCCAGTCCGCACCAGGATTGAGCTTTCTCTAAACACTCTTCCTGAGATAATGAAGCATTAGAACAATGCATAAATGCTTTCATCGTTCCTTTGTTTCTAAGAACCGAAGTTAAAGCTCTTGTATCTATGCCTGCAATACCTGGAATATTATTATTTTTTAAAAAGTTTTTTAGTGATACTTCATTTCTCCAGCTACTAGCCTCGTTAAGTTCGTTGATAATAAAGCCGTTTAAAAAAAGTCCTCGGGATTCATTATCCTCAGAGTTTATTCCGGTATTACCGATTTCAGGGTAAGTCATAGTTACAAACTGTCCTGCATAGGATGGGTCGGTAATTATTTCCTGATAGCCTGACATGCCGGTATTAAATACAATTTCACCTTCAATATCTATTTCAGCACCAAATGAATATCCACTAAAAATAGATCCATCTTCAAGTGCAAGCAATGCTTTTTTTTCTCTACGTTTTTTCCAGTTATAGGAACTTTCCATTAAGTTTACCCTTCTGCTCTTTATAAAATATTTTATAGTTTAGTTATTTTTTATAAACAGCTGCCGCTTTTATAAAATCTCTAAATAGAGGGTGGGCCTTAAGCGGGGTTGACTTAAATTCCGGATGAAATTGACAGGCTACAAACCAAGGATGATTTTCAATTTCAACAATTTCAACAAGCTTTCCGTCCGGTGATATTCCTGAAACAGTTAACCCCTTAGCATCAAATAATTCTTTATATTTTGCATTAAACTCATACCGGTGACGATGTCTTTCGTTTATTTTTTTTGCAGAATATGTTTTGGCAGCCTTGCTGTCAGTTTTAAGAATGCATGGATAGGCGCCAAGACGCATTGTTCCACCTTTAGCAGTAATAGCTTTCTGATCTTCCATTAAATCAATAACAGGATTTTTTGTATCAATACTGAATTCTGCACTGTGCGCGTCGGTCAAGCCGCAAACATTTCTTGCAAACTCAATCACAACACAGTGCATTCCTAAACAAATACCGAAAAAAGGTATTTTATTTTCTCTTGCATATTTCACAGCCTTTATTTTTCCAGGTATTCCTCTATCGCCAAAACCACCTGGAACCAATATACCGGAGACACCCTTCAGTAAACTGTTGCCAGTGTCTTTCTCCAGTTCTTCAGCTTCAAGCATCTTAATATTAACCTTAAGGTTATTGGCAATTCCGCCATGACTTAATGCTTCATAAATACTCTTATAGGCATCTCTTAGGCTTATATATTTGCCAACGACAGCAATCTCTATTTCCTTATTTATTGGATTGATGACCGTCTCAAGCATTTTTTTCCAGGCACCAATTCTTAATTGATTTTTCGGCAATGAAAAGATTTCTAATATATATTTGTCAAGGTTTTGTTTGGAAAGCTCAATTGGTACTTCATAAATTGAATTTGCTACATCCTGTTCCTCGATTACCAGCTCTCTTTTTACATTACAAAATAAAGAAAGTTTTTCATAGTGCTCTTCTTTGAGGGGATGTTCGCAACGACAAATTAAAATATCAGGAGTAATACCAATTTCCCTCAAAATACCTACAGATTGCTGTGAAGGTTTGGTTTTCATTTCTCCGGCAGCTTTAATGTAAGGCACTAAGGTCAAGTGCATAAAAATTCCATTTTCTTTTCCTATTTCGTGGCGATATTGACGAATAGCCTCAAGGAACGGAAGCGATTCAATGTCTCCGGCAGTTCCTCCTATTTCTGTAATTGCTATATCAACATCATCAGCGTCAAGCTCCGCAATAGCTTTTTTGATTTCATTTGTAATATGAGGAATGACCTGAACTGTTTTGCCCAGGTACCCGCCTTCTCTTTCTCTTTTTATTACAGAACTGTATATTCTCCCAGTGGTATAATTACTCGATTGACTGCATGTAATGCCTGCAAATCTTTCATAATGCCCTAAATCAAGGTCTGTTTCTGCTCCATCGTCAGTAACATATACTTCCCCGTGCTGATATGGAGACATTGTCCCTGGATCAACATTTAAATAAGGATCCAGTTTTTGCAAGCGGATCCGATAGCCGCGCTGCTTTAAAAGCATTGCAACAGAGGCGGCCGTAATTCCTTTGCCTAAAGATGACACTACGCCACCTGTTACAAAAATATGTTTAGTCATTATTATATCCTTCAATATATTTCAGATGTATTGTCTGTTCAGTACACTGTGTAAAACACAGGCAGTATATTTTTACAATTACCTATCAAAAATTTCTGTATTCTTCACATCTCACATCATAAACCTGAAATCATAAATATTTAATATGCTCTTTCATCTCGACCTTCAACAAAATTAATAAAAGACCTATTTACAACCTTATTACCTCCAGGAGTGGGATAGTTTCCGGTAAAATACCAGTCTCCAGTGTGATTTGGACATGCGTTGTGAAGGTTTTTAATAGTCTGAAAAATAAACTCTACTTCTGTACTTAAGTCCGGAGGAGAGATTAATTCTGATATTCTAGTGGAAATCTGTTCAACTGTAAATGGAGCATAAATATTTTTAACATGATTTTTAATTTGATCTTTCGGTAAATGCTCATCGGCTTTAGCTTTTTTATATGTTTCATCAATGATATGATGCTGTCCTTTTTCTTTTAGGAGTGAAATGGCGGCCTTAAATGCAATAAAGTCATTTAATTTTGCCATATCTATTCCATAACAGTCGGGGTATCTAATTTGAGGAGCAGAAGAGACTATTATAATTTTTTTGGCATTCAGTCGGTCTAAAATTTTTAAGATACTCTCTTTTAATGTGGTTCCTCTGACGATAGAATCGTCAATGGCAACTAGTGTGTCAACGCCTTTGTTGATAGTTCCATAGGTAATATCATAAACATGAGCCACAAGGTCGTCTCTCTGTATATCTGAGGTAATAAAGGTTCTTAGCTTTACATCTTTAACTGCAATTTTTTCAAATCTTGGATTCACGGAAAATATTCTGTCCACTTCTTCTTTAGTAATATTTTTTCCAAGTTCATGTATTTTTTCTTTTTTATAATCATTACATACAGAAATCATTTTCTCCATCATTCCGTAAAAACAAACCTCCGAAGTATTTGGAATATAAGAGAAAACAGTATTTTTAAAATCATAGTTAATAGATTTAAGTACTTTTGGTGTAATAAGGAAGCCTAGCTTTTTTCTTTCCTTGTAAATGTCGTGATCTGAGCCTCTTGAAAAATATATTCTTTCAAAAGAACATGCTTTTCTGTTTAATTCCTTAGTGAAAAGTGTTTCTGTAACAAGGCCGTCTTTTTTAATTATTAACACATGGGCAGGTTTTATCTCCTGAACCTTTTCTTTGGGTACATTAAATGCTGTTTGAATTGGAGAACGTTCTGATGCCACCACCACCACCTCATCATCAAGATAATAGTATGCCGGACGTATTCCTGCCGGATCTCTTAGAACAAATGCATCTCCATGGCCCAATAATCCGGCAATTGCATATCCGCCGTCCCATTTTCTGCATGTGGCTTCCAGTATTTTCTGAATATCTATGTTTTTTGCTATTAATTCAGATATTTCTTTTTTGTTGAAGCCTTCTGCTTTATATTTTCGTACAAGTTCATGGTTTTCTTCATCCAGAAAATGACCTATTTTTTCAAGCATAGTAATAGTGTCAGTTTTAGCCTCGGGGTGTTGTCCTATGTCGACAAGAACATTAAAAAGTTCTTCAACATTAGTTAAATTAAAGTTGCCAGCAAGCACTAGGCTCCTTGATGGCCAGTTATTTTCACGTGTCACCGGATGACATGCATTTGTGTTATTTTTCCCGAAAGTTCCATACCTTAAGTGTCCCAGAAGAAGTTCACCGCAGAATTTTAGGTTTTGTTTAAACCATGCCGTATCATTCATATTTTCCATACTGCTGCATTTATCTTTAATCTCTCCATTAACGCTGTCAAAAATATCTTTGATTGGAGAGTTTGAAGCAGAGCGTATTCTGGATAAATACCTCTGGCCGGGTTGCATATTGTGTTTAATACAGGCAATTCCTGCTCCATCCTGTCCTCGGTTGTATTGTTTTTCCATTAAAAGACAAAGCTTATTAAGGCCATATAAAACTGTGCCGTATTTATTATTATAGTAATCAAGCGGTTTTAGTA
>CAZGAI010000046.1:0-13366 GCA_964523175.1 uncultured Victivallales bacterium
AATTCAAATATAGACCTGCAGATGAATGGACATAGTATGCCGATTATAGTGAAGTATGAAAATAATACTGAAACGGAAAAAGCTTATGTAAATATTAAAAACTTTGAAATAGCACCATTAAAAGATTTTCTGGATACTGACACTTCACAATTATCAGGCAGAGTATCAGATATAAGTATTACTCTATCCGGTAAGGGCATTGATGCTTTAAAGAAAGGATTGAACAGCAAATCTAACATTATATCAGAAATACTAGTAAAAGGTTTAAATCTAAAAGACAACGGTAAATATTCAGCCGTTATTCCTTATATAAATATAAACTTAGATCTGAATAAAATTCTTAATAAAAAGTACTATTTAAATACATTTATTGTTGATAATGCTGATTTGATAATTTATAAGAATACGAAAACAGAAAAATCTACCTGTAAAAAATTTGCAGATAAGACTAAGACAAATGCTACTTTGCCTGCTCAATCAGAAAAACTGCCCGTGCAAAAGCGTTATGGTTTTAACATTAAAAATCTTAATATAAAAAACTTAAAAGCAACTATTATTTCTGATAAAAAGCTTACATGTTCAAATGTAAATATCAGGTCTGAACAGATACAATCAAATACACTGAGTAAAGCAGATGTAAGCTTAAACTATGCAATCGACAGTACACTTAAAGGAACTATTAATACCCAAAATAATTTTTTGATAACATCGGAACTTGTTCCGGAAATATTTAAATCAAAGATGGAACTGATTAATGACAACAATAAGGGTTACTCAAATTTAGATTTAAAGTGCAAAAAAATATCTCCTGAAAAAGTACCTTTCACATTGAATGTTGATATTGATAAATTATTACTTGATCCATTTTTAATGGCATTAGCTCCTGTACCTTACAACAAGGCTAAGATGAATGTAGATGCATTAACTTTGAATATGAAAGGAGAAAGTCTGTATGATTTTAAAACTATGGATGGTGAAGTTACTTCAAACTTAAACAATATAACTGTCCCAATAAATGTTAAAGGCGAGAATATCGTAGAGGCAATTTTTTTTCCTATAAAAGTCATAGCTGGACTGGCATCAAATACTGCCCTGAAATTTGTTTCTGGAAACGTTTCCAAATCCATGATTAAAATTGATGATATGTTTAACCGCAAGAAAAGAGTAGATTTTAAACACGGCAACTTGAATATTAGTTTGAATTCCGGATTAATTAATATTAATGAATTTGCTTTTTATGGTGTCACAAACAGTCCTGTTTCAGAGATGAAAGCGTCCGGAAGCATAAATTTAAATAACAGAAACCTTAATCTGACTACTAATACAATCCTGACCGGACTTATAATACCCTTGAATGTTAAAGGTACAATCGATAAACCAATTACCAATACGGCCAAATTGACTGCTCAGATATTGCAGATGAATAGAGAAACTATTATAAATACCGGAATAGACACAACCAACACTGTCATAGATACAATTAATAAGATAAGAGACAACAACTTTGTTGAGTTATTACAAACTCCCTCTGCTAAAGATAGCCAACAAAATCCTAATGCTCCAGCTAACAATACTGAACCTTCTTCACAGCAGGGTTCAATTGGTAAAGCAGTTATTAATGTCCTGAACATTTTAGGAAGTTCTTCAGATCAAAATAAACACCCGTTAGAATCAGATAAGAATAATAAAAAGCCGAATAAAGTAGATGAGGCAATTAAAAACTTTTTAAATTTTTAAATCAATAATCCGAAATTTTAGTTATAAAGGTGATTTTTTATGGAAACACTGATAATGTATTATTCGTTTGAAGGAAACACACGACTGATTGCTGAAACTATTGCAAATGAACTTAAAGCAGATATTCAGGAATTAAAGCCAAAAAAAGATTTAACGTCAAAAGGGTTCATGAAATACCTTTGGGGAGGGAAACAGGTTGTAATGAGGAATATGCCTGAGTTGATGCCTCTGGATAAAAAACCTGAAGATTATGACCTGATATTTATTGGATCTCCTGTTTGGGCAGGTTCTTTCGCACCGGCATTAAAAACTTTTTTTAACGAAAACAAGCTCACAAATAAAAAAGTCGCTGTATTCTGTTGTCACGGAGGAGGTGGAAACGGTCGACTTTTTAAAAACATTAGAAGACATCTGCCAAACTGTGATATTATCGAAGAAATAGAATTTAGAGATCCCAAAAAAAGAGATACTGAGCAAAACATAATTAAAGCAAAAGAATGGTGCTGCACAACTAAGGGCTCTTATAGCTCATCATTAGAATCCTAAAAATCAACTTAATCTATCCTGTCATATAATGGAGCCTATATTTTTGCATGCGAAGTTTTACCATAAATGAAAAGTATAATGTAGAGACGCATCAGGCGTCGCTCACTGCTATGGCTTGACACATTTGCAATGCGTCTGACAAAGCATAACGGCCAGTAACTGCCTGAGAAAAACAAGGATTTGCTTCTAAAGCCTGACAGTGTACAAACCAAGTGATATTTCAGGAGAGCCTCTATCCAAGTGCTTTGGTTTTATCAGAAAGAAACTAAGACTGCAGATAAAGTAAAAAGACACTCCGTGTCGTTTCAGGAGAGCGCAGCTCTTCCGGTTGAATCCGGCAGTTTAATCAGCAGAGAAACAAAAAAGGGATATTCGATATCTGATTAACACTGAAAATTCCTTGTTTGTTATCATAACAACTGGATATTCAGTAAAAAAGTTGATAATTTAGACAGTAAACATGTTTAACCAGCATTTTAGGTTAATAAACTTATTCCTATACTATAAATTAGAGATGAAGGAAGGTTTCTATTATGAGTAAAGTTATTATCACAGTAGCTGTCACAGGTGACGGACCGACAAAAGAGATGAATCCGGCTGTACCATATACACCTAGAGAAATAGCCGATGCTGCAATTGAATCCTGGAAGGCCGGTGCTGCAGTTGCACATTTGCATGTTAGAAATCCAGTAACCGGGGAACGCGACTTTGACAATAAAAAGTTCAAAGAAATCATGGATATGATAAGGTCGGAAACAGACATGATTATCAATTTCAGCACTTGCGGTTTAAGCCTTGAAGGAGATTTAGATTACATATCAGATAGAAGATTAGAGCCTATCACGCTGAAACCCGATATCTGCACACTCGATATAGGATCAGTCAATTTAACATACAGAAATAAGATTTTCATTAACCCCCCTGACTGGTGTGCAAAAGCAGCAGCAACAATGAAGGAGTTTGGGGTAAAACCTGAAATGGAAGTATTTGATACCGGACATGTAGCACAGGCGATTAACTTAATAGATAAAGGTTTAATAGAAGGAAAACCTTTATTTACTTTATGTATGGGAGTGGGCTGGGGTATGCCGGGAACACCGGATAACTTATTTTTTCTAAAAAACAAACTCCCTTCAAATGCTCTTTGGTCTGTTTTAGCTGTTGGAAAAGTTCAGTTGCCCATGGTAGCATCAGGAATACTATTAGGTGGAAATGTTCGGGTTGGTCTTGAGGATAACATATATATTCGAAAAGGAGTGCTTGCAAAAAACAATGCTGAATTTGTTGAAAATTCAGTTGACTTAATTCACATACTTCAGAAAGAAGTTGCAAGTCCAGCCGAAGCTCGTAAAATTATGGGATTAGCATAAACAATTGATGTATAATCCATTCAAACAGTCCTTTAATAGAATCAATAAATAGAAAATTTAATAAAAAAGCAGAGAATGTATCTAGTGTGGCTTCTCATAAGTTCACCCAAAAAAATAAGCACTTTGTTTTGAAATATAAATTCCTGTAGAGACACATTGCATGTGTCTAAAAAGGTGTATTGCGCATGATAATACACACAGAAGACGCAAGCATTGCGTCTCTACAAAATCCGGCATCATTATATATCATTTAAATACGCTGTGTATTTATGAGACAGCACACTAAGCACCTTACTCTTAACATTCTTTAGGAGGTATATAATTATTAATACAAACAAAAATAACTGTGTCATATGTGGAAGTGAAATAGTATATTCTGAAAAAGCAAAACCAGTCAAATGTTTTTACTGTAATAAAGATTTCGAATCTGATACAGCCTGCAGCAATGGGCACTATGTCTGTGACAAGTGCCACAGCATGCCGGCTCTTGATTTTATTGAAGAACATTGCATTAATTCAAAGTCTATAAATCCAGTAGAAATGGCAGATTTTCTAATGCAGGACAGTAGAGTAAAAATGCATGGACCGGAACACCATTTCCTGATTCCGGCAGTACTTTTGTCCTCATATTATAATGCTGCAAATAAACCGGAGCTAAAAATAGATAAAATACAAACTGCCAGAAAAAGAGCATCAAAGGTATATGGCGGAAACTGCGGTTTTTTGGGTAACTGCGGTGCTGCAGTCGGAACTGGTATCTATGTCAGTCTTTTAACCGGTGCTACACCGTTATCTCATAATGAATGGAGTCTTAGCAACCTAATGACTTCAAAAAGTCTCTACTCCATAGCAATGAGCGGTGGGCCAAGGTGTTGTAAACGAAATACATATTTAGCTGTTACAGACGCGGTAACATTTACAGAAAATAAGTTTTATGTAAAACTGGACTGTAATAAAAAGACGAAATGTTCGTATTCAAACCTGAATAATGAATGTTTAAAAGAAAAATGTAAATTTTTCAAATAAAACTTGTATTGAATTCTGACTTTTGGTATTTGGCAATAACCCCTTTAAGGGGTTAAGGGGTTAAGGGGTTAAGGGGTTAAGAATCAAGCCACTAGTTTGACTAGTAGTTATTAACTCCTGTACACATAAATCAAGAAAGCACCCAATGATAAAGAACATTATTGATGCAAAAAACAAAAACTGTCCTTTGCCGCTAATAATGCTGAAAAAAGCATTAAAAGAACACAGTAAAGGTTTTGTTCTTTTAATTAACAACCAGATATCCAGAGAAAACTGCGAGCGATTTCTCGCTGAAAATAAGATTGAATTTGACACAATAGATGACAGTGAAAATTACCAAATCCTCGTAAATAATCCTGGTCATACAGAAATCAAAAATCCAATGATAGAATATAATCAACCCCTCTCTGCATCAGTTGACAAATACGTAATATGTATTACAAGTGATAAAATGGGGCATGGCTCTGATGAATTAGGGGAAATTCTACTTAAAGCTTTCATAAATAATTTGAAAGAAGTAACCCCATACCCTGCTGCAATTATTTTTTATAACAGCGGAGCAAAACTGTTATTAAATAATTCAGCCGTTATAGACAGTTTGAAAACTTTGGAACAATTAGGAGTTAGAATACTTGTCTGCGGTGTCTGTGTTGAATACTATAACATTAAAGAAAGCTTAAGCACTGGTCTTATATCTAATATGCATGAAATCACTGAACACCTTACGAGAGCTTCTCACATTATATATCCATAGGTCAGGCTTTTATTACATTGCGAAGTAAAAAATCCAGAACTGTTTTAATAAAGAGTTCTGGTTTTTGAAAAGCAGAAGCATGAGTTGTATTAGGCAAAATTGCCAACTCTGCACCAGCTATAAATTTATACATTTGTAATGCCTGTTCTATTGGGATAAATCCATCTCTATCCCCCATCAAAATAAGGCTGGGATCTTTAATTTTTTTAAAGTCAGGCCTACTATATGATAATGGAGTCCACCACATAACAGATACCTCTTGGAGCATGGTTTTCCATTTTTCTGGATTATTCGGATCCACATGTTCTCTTTTCCACGCTTTAATTGTGCCAGGGTTTCCTTTTTCAATATAGTCTATGTCTACCCTGCCCTTCCCTGTAAATCCATAATTTTTCAATATTTTTTTATAATTGTTTGACATTTTAAACCACGTAGCACCAATGACTAACCCTCTGCATAAACCTGGATATCTAATTCCCAACTCAAGAGCTACCTGCCCGCCATCACTATACCCACAGACAAATGGTTTATCAATGCCAAGTACCTTAATAAAGGCAGCAGTATCGTCAGCCATTAATTGATAATTCATTTCTTTTTTTGGATTATCAGTTTTCCCATGCCCTCGACTGTCGGGTGTTATAACTCTGAAATATTTTGCAAATTTAGAGATAACCTCTTTTTTCCACATACTGATGGTGGCTGTTCCTCCATGAAGCAGTATCAGCGTTTCTCCCTTTCCACATTCTTCATAATAAATGTTGATGTTATTTACTTTAACAAATTTTCCACTTGAAGGTACTATATTAGGTTTGTTTTTCATAATCTTCTTAAAAATACGTTTTATTCTGCATGGTTTCTCAATATGAAGCTAAAAAAGGGGCAATAAGCCCCTTGAAGTATTTTTTAGTTCCTAACTTTATCTTTTATAATAATTAGGCATAAAAATAGCTAACAGTATATATACTAATAGCCCAAATCCACCAAGGAACAGGGATACTAAAAAGAGTACACGCCAAATCCATGCAGGTACCTGAGTAGTTTCACCTAGCCCGCCACAAACACCCGTAAAAACAACATCTCGATTTGATTTTTTTAAAGAGTGGAAAAAACTTCTCTTGCTCATAATAATTATCCTTAAATACAAGTATAACTTGTTTTATTATTTTCTTTCATAGAAAAACAATATTTTTGTCTTTTAAAGGCTGAAAAAACACTTATACATTTAAATTTAAAAAAATAGAACCGGTACTATAGCCTAAGATTATATATTTACAAAAGAAAACCTAAATTATTTGACAGTATCAAGATTCATTTGGAAGAAATATTTCTGCTCAAATGAATCATATAAAGAAACTGTTTATCCAATAATAACACAAATTAACACTAATTACTTATTGACTTTTGCTAAAAACCATAAGAGTTTTTTTACCACGAAGAGAAGAAGAACACGAAATTTTTTTGCTTTTCCTGTAGAAAAGCAAAAAAATGGGTATCACTTTAATTAAATCTTCGTGAGCTTCGTGCCCTTCGTGGTGAGTAATACTCATTGGTTGCGACTCGGCTGCTCTGGAGCATTAGTAAAAATAGTGAAGAGAAAAAAAGGAGCACATTTTATGAAATACGATTTTGATACTTACATTGAAAGAAAGAAAACGGACTGTTTCAAATGGGATTATGGAATATACAGCAAACCTGAGATGATACCGATGTGGGTAGCAGATATGGATTTCCTTTCACCACCGGAAATAACTCAGGCATTGCACCAACGTATAGACCACGGTGTATTTGGTTACACATTCCCACCGGAAGAACTTGTGGAAGTGATAGTTGAGAGAATGAAAAAACTCTATAACTGGGATATCAAACCTGACTGGTTTGTATGGTTGCCAGGGCTTGTTACAGGCTTTAATGTTGCATGCAGAGCTGTTGCATCTGTGGATGATAACATCGCTACAGCAATACCGGTATACTATCCTTTCCTTCAGGCGCCGGATAACAATAAACAGACCATAACAAAGATACCAATGCTTAAAAAAGATAACCGATGGACGTTAGATTTTGATCTTATTGAAAAACAGATATCTACAAAAACTAAAATGTTCCTATTCTGTAACCCTCACAATCCCGGCAGCACAATGTTCAACAGAGATGAGCTGCTTAAGTTTGCAGATATTTGTAAAAGAAACGACATCATTATCTGTTCAGATGAGATCCATTGTGACCTGATATTAGACAAAACAAGAAAACATATTCCAATAGCATCATTATCCCCGGAAATAGCAAAAAGAACTATAACCCTTATGGCACCTAGCAAAACATTTAATATTGCCGGTCTAGGGTGTTCTTTTGCAATTATAGCTGATGAAGAACAGAGAAAAAAATATATCGCTGCAATGGCCGGGCTTATTCCTCATGTTAACCTTTTAGGCTATACGGCCACACTCGCAGCATATAAATACGGTGATAAATGGCTAACAGAACTCCTGGACTACCTTAGAGAAAATTTAAAACTCGTACAGAAATATGTATATAAAATTCCGGGATTCTCCATGGCAAAACACGAAGCCACTTATCTCGTATGGATAGATGTCAGTAAATCCGGCATTGAAAATCCGGTTGATTTTTTTGAAAATATTGGTGTCGGTTTTTCAGACGGCGCCAATTTTGACGGCCCTGGTTTTATAAGAATGAATATCGGATGCCCACGCACAATATTAAAAGAAGCCCTTGAACGCGTATATAAGGCAGTATTAGACAATTGTCCATGAACTTGATTGAGCCCGTCTAAAAAACTCATTCGGGCTTAGTTAACCATTAATTGTTCTATTTTTTAAATAAAGCACTTAAACCGTAATAATGGTGTTAATAACCTGAATTAAATCAAAATGCACCTTTTTCTTTGAACAGATGATATATGAACATAGATCTATCAGTTATCCTATTATCCATTCTAATCCAAAAAAGAGGAAAAACCGGCAAAAAGATCAAATCAACCCATGTAGTAAAAGAGGTATTTAAATTTTCTATAAACTCTTCTTGAGTATTATTGTTTATTAAAACAAACGATAGATTAAAACTGGCCGTCTTATATGATGGTATGATAAATAAAGTTAGCGGTGAAAGTATATTTAGAGCTATTGATGAACCAGCATTAATATGCCCGTTTAATACCAATGTATAATCCGGTAATTTTTTATATTTTTCGATTGCTTTATAGTTTTTAATTAATTTTTCAGCTTTCCATGGATTCAGTACTCCTGCAAGACAGTTTAAACCCATTTTCTCATTAGATACAACGTTTTCATAATCAATTTTACCATCATAATATTGTTTGAAATCGGCAACCTTTATCCCAATAGTTGGTTTAATTGTCGGCTCATTAATTTGAACCTCCGGTATATCTACGTGATTGAAATTCATACATCCAGTTATTAAAAACAGTGATATAAAAAAAAGACTTAGTGATTTCATAAATTATTCTCCGTTTCTGTAGCATTTGTGCATGTTAACTATATTATATCAGATTAAGTAGTGTAAGTTTTGAGATAGCTTTTCCAATATTATCTTTTAGCTCAATTTTAACCTTTTTGCAAGATTTTTAAAAAATTAACAGTGTCTGAGCCTTTGTTAAATATTATCTCCGGCTTAAAATGGGTTCTTAATGTATAATTTTTCTTTTCATATATAGTTGATTTTCCCCATTCATCTTCTGCTCTTTTACCAATAATAGTGGTTTTATCTTTCCTATAAAGAATGGAAGAAATATTATTGCTTATATTTCTTAAGAAAATAAAAAGTAAATTCCTGGATTGTTTGATTACTGTTTACAAAATATGCCGAATTTACTTTATTGCAAATTTAGTGATATCATAATATAAAGGATAATGTTTTGTACACTTGAAATTCAAATAATGTTAACAACTATATCAGATGGAATTTCAAACTTGTTTTAAAAACATTTCTACTATGTTTTCTTGCATTTTTCATATTCTATTTAATTATAGTTCTTTTACATATTTTCAATTTTAAAAGCGTTCATACACATCATTATTTTGTTTACTCTTTGTGGTTAGCTCCATTTTCTGCTTTGTATATATTACTAGCCAGCTTTATTTTAAGTTATAAGCAAAATAAGCTGGCCCTTTTCTTTAATAAAATAGCTCTAAACATTTTACTAATTTTATTCTTATTTACCACAGTTTATTTCTTAAGATTTTCAGTACAATTTTATCATATTATTCTGTTCCTTTTTTTAGCGTTTTGCTTAATAATTATAGTTGAATTTGTATTAGTTAGTCGAATACTATTAAAACATGATGTCCATATTACACAGAAAGTTATAAATATTGAGCCTAAGATACGAAAAGAATCGCTAACAGACTCTTGGAATGAGCTTTGCTGTTTTAATAGCCGTTCCTGCTAAAACCCTGTCTAATGTATTTGAATACTAAAACGAAGAATACCGATCAAACCCTTTAGTTTCATGTAATTCAGATAAAATAGTTAATAGAATCAATCTAATGTATTTGACAAAACAAATATTTTTAGATATAATTTAAAATATTGAAGCTTTAAGAGTAACTAAGATGTTAATTTTTATTTAAATTTTTGCCTTCTGGTTACAAATGACAATTTTATGAAACTTCCAATTTAAGGGGAACTATTTATGAAAAAGATTTGTTTGGTTCTATTATCAACTGTATTTGCTATTGCAGGAATTGCACAGGAGATTGAAACACCGAGTACTGCCAACAGCAAAAATAATGTAGTACAAAATAGCCAATTATGTAGTAAGGGACAATCAGAATTCAAAGCCAAGTGCAATAACACAGCAAACCAAAATGAAACACGTAAAAAGAGTGTTGAAAAACTCAATTCAGAGGTCAAGCATGACAAAGAATTAAAAGCTAAGATAGCAAAAATTTATTCAAAGATACAGAATATTAAGGAGAAAGCTGCTGATGCTGAAAAAGCTGAAAAATCGGATCTTGCAAAAACATATAGTGATTTAGCAGCAGCCAATAGTAAACTTGCCAAGGGTTTAACAAAAATTAATAATAGCAGACAACAATTTTTATCAGATCAGCTTAGAGTTAGGGATGAAGGCTCCGCATTTAAAGGAAAAGTTGTAGGTACAGCAGCGATGTATCCACAAGAAAAAATAAGTATGTCTGATCGTATTGCTACATTAGAAAAATGTATTAAAATGTATGATAAAGAAGGGGGGAAAACTCAATACTATGGAAGTAATACAAAAAGCCATGATTATACTGCACTTGGAACAGATGTAAAAAACATGATTGATGGACTCAAAACTGTTGTTGCTGCTAATAAAGAACTTAAAGAAGCAAAAGCTAAACTCCAGTCTATGAATGTAAATTTTAAAAAATAATAATAATTAATATCTTTCATATATACAGTTTACAAAATAATAGCGGTAAACTGTATATCATTTAAAAAACCTTTAAATTTAGTTCTTTTATTATGAAATATTTTTTTAGTTTAACGTTTCTTTTTATTTCATTAACTGCGTTTTCCATACAGGTTAAGTGGACTAAACAAGTTAAATATGCTAACGGATTTAAACCTTCCATTATTTACCTTGAGAACAGCATAGTACTTGAAGTACATCAGACAGTGGAGGAAGAATCTTCAGATTTAATATATATATTGGGCACGTTTGATCCTTCAAAAAAAACTGTTGCCTGGGCTAAACAGCTTAAGTATGGGCATGGACAAAGTCCGTCACTTCTATATTTAGGAAATAATAAGTTTTTGGAACTACATCAAAAACCAAATGCAAAAAACTTAGATACGCCTAATCTTTATTATACATTAGGGACTTTTAATCCTTCAAAAAAAACTGTTGCCTGGGAAGAGCCTAAGCTGTATGGAACAGGCAGTCAACCTGTAGCAGCGTTTATAGGCAATAACAATATTATAGAACTGCATTCTGTTCGAACAAACATGGACTCTGAGTTTAGCTATTCAGATAACCTTAGGTATCGTACTGGAACAATTAAATCGCAGAATACCGTAAAATGGTCCGGATTGAATATATATGGCAATGGATATAACCCTGCTGTCGTTTATCTCGAAAATAAAATATTAATGAGTATCAATTCTTCAGGCAATAACAGCCAATTTTATCAGATAGGCATACTGCAACCTTATGGTGGCACTATAGACTCTGTGAATACCGGAACCCTTGATACAAAGTCTTCACTCTTTTCATCCTATGACGGGGGATCTGCTTTAGCTTATCTAGGGAATAACACTGTTTTTGCTGTTTGTTCCAGTGACTCATACAGCCCTAATATTAGTGGATTAGGTCCAGGTGCTCCTCAAGACACTGCAAGTAACTTCGGTTTATATTCCTTTGGTACAATTGATAGAAAAACAAATAAAGTTAAATGGAGCAATCCAATTTACTATAATAGAGGATACGGCATATCTATATCCAATATGGATAAAGACTGGATGCTTGAAGTTCATGTCTACAGAGATTTAAAAACTAAAGGTTTATTCTACCAGATTGCATCTTTTAACGATTCACCTACTTTAAAATCTGCTTTTTCACTTAAATCAGTCGTAAAGCAACCTAAACCTTTAACTAGTGAAGAGTTGATAAAAAAGATAAATAAACAGCTCGGTCTGACAAATAGTAAACAGGAATTTTAATTACCTTCCGATTTTTTCATACAAAATCTAATAAACTATTCTTTACTTAAACTTTTGATATTGCGTATTTTAACGAAACTCCTTATAATAACATTATATCAATCAATTATTGTACTTATCTGCAACTGATAAGGAGTTTGCTAATATTGACTGAAAAAGTATCATTATAATTATTCCTGAGTATTAATTTCTGCAAATCTAGAGGCTATTTAATATGAGTTTCATTAAAAAATTTCGAGTGGAAGCAGGAACTAAAGTTAACCTGTCTAAAATAGATGCTGGATATAAAGGTAAGCATGAGTCACATAAACATGCCTTACCTGAAATTGAAGCTTTTTCAAACAAACTTCATGATCTTCAATACCTGATGTATGCAGAGGGCAAACGTTCATTGCTAATATGTCTTCAAGCCATGGATGCTGCCGGAAAAGACGGCTCAATTAATCATGTCCTTAGCGCAATGAATCCACAGGGTTGTTATGTTAGAGGATTTAAAATTCCTTCCAAAGAAGAAGCCGCCCATGATTTTCTATGGAGATACCATAATGAAACACCGGCTAAAGGCCAGGTTGCCATATTTAACCGTTCTTACTATGAAGATATACTTGTTGTACGCGTTCATGACCTTGTTCCTAAAAGTTGCTGGTCAAAACGCTATGAACTAATTAACGATTTTGAAAAACTCCTTCACGATAACGGCACTCATATTCTCAAATTCTATCTGCATATTGATTTAGATGAACAGCTAAAGCGATTCAAAGTACGTATTGACGACCCTAACCGTCACTGGAAAATAAGCGATGGAGATTATTCTGAACGGAAATTCTGGCCGCAATATACAGAAGCTTTTGAAGACGCTATAAGCAAGTGCAGTACAGAACATGCTCCGTGGTTTATTATACCTTCAAATCATAAATGGTTCAGAAATCTGGCAATATCCAAAATTGTTTCAAAAACTCTTGATTCTCTGGACATGAAATTTCCTGAACCAACAGTAGATCTTGACGAAATCAAAAAGAAATATCATGATATTGTAGAAAAAAGAGCCTAAAAAAATATAAAATTAGTATCCATCAATGAAACTCAGACAAATACTAAGAAAAAACGCTGTTTTCACTTTTACTGTTCTTATTATTATTTTAGGAACGGCATACTACCTATGGCTTCATAGAAAACCCTACACACAGAACGCGTTTACCGTCGCTAATGTAAGGCCTGTAAAGGCACTTGTCCCAGGTTATATTACTGATAT
>CAZGAI010000047.1:0-13259 GCA_964523175.1 uncultured Victivallales bacterium
CTCAATCACTTCCCAAATATTGATTCCCATACGATCAAAAATAATTTTAAGTTCATTAACTAATGCAATGTTAACAGACCTAAATATATTCTCCATCAATTTAGTAGCTTCAGCTGTAGCTGTAGAGGAAACAGGTACAGTTTCACATATTACAACATCATATAGCTTTACTGCTACATCTAAAGAATCCTGGTTATAACCTCCAACTACTTTGGGAATAGTAGATGTCGAAAATTCTTTATTATTCGGGTCTTCCCTTTCAGGAGAATAAGCAAGAAAAAAATCTTTACCGGCCACAAATCCACTACTCTCAAGAATAGGCTTAAGTACTTCTTCAGTAGTTCCTGGATATGTAGTAGATTCAAGGCAGTAAAGCTGTCCGGGTTTGATGTGTTTTACAATACTTTCAGCAGTCTTAACTATATAACTCATATCCGGTTCCCTCTGCTTAGTAAGAGGAGTTGGCACACATATGATTACAGCATCGCAGTTGGGGATTTCTGAATAGTCAGTACAGGTTCTAAATCTTTCAGAAGCACATAATAAACGAATTTTTTCGCAGGGGATATGTTTTAAGTAACTCCTGGACGTTTTCAGTTTATCAATCTTATTCTGATCCAAATCAAATCCAACAACCTCAAATCCAGCCTTAAAAAACTCTATAAGAAGAGGTAGACCTACATAGCCTAATCCTATAACACCGACTACGGCATTACGATTTTCTATTTTCTCCATTAAAATGCTTTTCATAATAATATTTCCCGTAAAATAAGTAAGAACTATAAATAATTAAGTAGGATAGATAATCAATTAACCTCAAATAAACATACAATAGCAACTAGTAAATATTGGGTTAATTTATATTAATACTCAAATATCATTATAAAAGCATTAAGTTAATATTTCAATAGCTAACAGACTACTTCTTTAAGGTTTACCCAGGATTAAATATTGTACATATTGCAAAAGGAATAAATGCTAACATTCAACTTTCCCCATTGCAGCATTGTAAATTATTTGCTATATTATATACAAATAAAGATGTGTCTTCGCCTCAGAGACTTATTATTTTTTCTCTCTGTTCGAAAACAATTAACCAGAGAGGATTAAATGAAAAAATTACTTATTACAATCGCATCTGTTATTATCTTTAGCATAATTACAACACCTCTATTCGCACAAAAAAAAATTCGTGTAGTCTCCCTTGCCCCTAATCTGACAGAAACTATTTTTCAGCTAAAACGAGGAGATAGCCTAGTTGGTAGAAGTTCTGCTAGTAATTACTTTAAGGCGGCCAAAAATATACCTATCGTTGGTGACTTCGGCGTACCTTCAATAGAACAGCTCCTCCTGGTAAAACCGAATATTGTAGTTACTTCAGTATTAAAAGATCCGACAATACAGGAAACAATTAAAAAAGCCGGAATAAAGTTCTATATGCTCCCCACAGACAGTATTGATGAATATTTCAACACGGTAAAAACTCTTGGCAGTCTTTTAAATGCAGAAAAAAATGCCAGCATTGAAATGCAGCGAATAAAAAATGGTCTAAAAAAATGTTTAGCTATAATATCTGCAGTACCTGAAACAAAACGACCTTCAGTTTTCTGGGAGATATGGGATCCACCCCTAATGACCATAGGCAATAACTCTTTTTTAAATGACTTTATCCACTATGCCGGAGGACGCAATATCACTGCCACTCAAAATAAAGGCTACTTCAACGTATCTGAAGAATGGGTATTAAGCTGTGCCCCTGACGTAATTATTGCACCGTCTATTGGAGACAATAGAATTAAGCAGATAAAAGGACAGTTAGGCTGGAAATCCACTCCTGCAGCAAAAAATAACAGGATATACGGAGATTTAGATCAAAATCTCATTTATCTTCTTGGCCCAAGAATGCTCCAGGCAATCCAGGTAATTCATAAGTGCATATATGGTAAGGATTAATAATGTCTACATGTAAAGAAAAAATTAAAATTATAGCTTTTGATGCAGATGATACATTATGGGCTAGCGAAACATATTTCTTTGGGATATCTTCAGTCGTTTTAAAAAATGCATCTAACGATTGTTCTCCATCAGATTTATAGGCATCTTCAACTGTTTTAATATAAGTGGCTCTCACCGCCATAGTATCAATATCAAGTTTACTTACTAAATATTTTTTTAAACATACATACACGGAGACTTGATAAATATTACATCTAATACTAGACTAGAATTAGATCTGAATCCAAAAAGTAATTAGCTTAGTAATGTTTAACCAGTTACAAGCATAGAAAAATACAGATAAGTCCCATTTCAAAGGAGTTTTTCACTATGAATATAGCAGTTTTAGGTGACGGTGCCTGGGGTAGTGCAATTGCACATCTTCTTTCTACAAACAAACATCGAGTTACACTCTGGGGGCCATTTCCTGACTACATTTCAGAAATGCAAAAATCCCGAAGCAATCCTCGTTTCCTACCTAAAATAAAATTTAATGACAGCATAGTTTTTTCTTCTGACCTAAAAGAGGCCGTTACTAAATCAGAAATGCTTGTTCTAGCTCTGCCCTCACAATATATTCGTCAACTATTAAAAAATCTTTGTCCTTTCATTGACAAGAATAAGCATATACTGGTAGACCTGGCCAAAGGAATAGAAGTTAATACTTTAAAAAGAATGAGTGAAATAGTAACAGAAATCCTCGGTAAAACAAATTATACTGTTTTATCCGGTCCAAGTCATGCGGAAGAGGTAATAAAGAATGTCCCCAGTGCTGTAGTAGTGGCCTCAGACAAACCAGATGTTGGAAAAATAGTTCAAGATGCTTTTATCAACCCGGCATTTAGAGTCTACTATAGTGATGACCCTACAGGTGTTGAACTCGGAGGCGCTCTAAAAAACGTTTATGCCATTGCTGCAGGTGTTGTCGACGGAATGAAGCTTGGAGACAACACGAAAGCGGCACTCTTAACCCGCAGTATTGCAGAGATGTCCCGCTTGGGTAAAGCTCTTGGTGGGGGTGTAGAAACATTTTCAGGTTTAAGCGGTATAGGTGATTTAATTGTTACGTGCTATAGCAAGCACAGCCGAAATAGATTTGTCGGTGAGAAACTGGGCTCAGGCTATAGGCTAAACGAAATACTTGAAGAACTCAACATGGTCGTCGCTGAAGGAGTTAAAACAACTGAAAGCGCATATCAGCTGGCAAAAAAATTAAATATTGAATCACCAATTATCAATGAATTGCATGCAGCACTATATAAAGATAAGAATCCTAAAAAGTGCATTAATGATCTGATGAACAGAGTTGCTACTACCGAAATATACTGATTCAAATATTTATTTTTATTGAATAACGATTCGAAAACATAAGCATTCAGAATATATTATATGAATTTGAGTTTATTCGAAAGATGTTTTTACACAAACTGTAACCAAGACCTCAAAAAAACAATCAACATAAATACTTCATGGAGATATTATTGACGTGTTCAGATACAAAATTTTAAATTGCTTCATTATCGCTTTACTTCTATTACTATTAATTTTACCAACAGTATTATCCGCAATGAATGATAAGGCTCAGGAAGCATTTCAAGAAGCCCTAGTAGAAGCAAAAGATGGTGACTGGCGAGGTGCAGCAAAAAAATATAAGGCAGCAGTGCTATATGCAGATAGTCACGTTGTAAAAGCTAACGCCCTCCAAAAAGAGGCTGAAGCATACCGTAACGCAGAACTATACTACAAAGAATTCAAATGTTTGCAAACCCTTATAGAAAACGCACCTGAACAGATCAATTTCAGAGAAACAGTGGACCGTGAATATAAAATAGCTAACCTCTACTATGATGGATATAGAGAAAGACCCTATACCTGGATGCCTTGGATAGAGAATGATAATCATGCGATTGAAATCTTTGAGGCTGTTCAAAAAAACTCCCCTTATGCTAAATATATTCCTAGTGTTTTAGTTAAGCTCAGCGCACTCTATCTCCAGACAGGAAAAAATGAAAAGGCAGAAGTAACATATAAAAAAACAATAGAAGAATATCCAGATACTGATGAAGCTAAAATAGCTTACCTTGATTTAGCACATCTGTATCTTAAACTGGCAGAAAGAGGAGATGGTGACGGCTATAATACTACTGAAGCAAGAGGCATCCTTCAGAAAATTATCAAGAAATACCCCAAAGCTCCTGAGATACCATGGGCAAAAAATTCTCTCAAATTAACTTATGAACTTGGCGCTGAAAGACTTTTAGATCTTGCTGAATATTACAATGACAGAGGTAATAACAAAACAGCTAAAAGATACATTCGTGATATTTTAATTAACTATCCCGAAACTAAGACTGTAGTTAAAGCTGAAAAAATGTTGAAATCGATGGATATGCCTATTTACCCTCCACCAAAAGAAACAGTAAAAAAGGAAGAAGAAAAGAGTAAATATGAGGTTAAAAAATTACCGGCTACTTCCAAAGAAGTGCTGGTCATACCTGCAAACAGCGAAAATAAATGGCTGCGTCCGATTATTGAAGAACCTCTTCTGAAAGACAAAAAAGTCAGAGCCGAATATGAGAATAAAATATAAGGATATTAAAGTGAAAAAAGTTTATTTATTATTAGTTTGTTCCATAATATTGTTTTCCGCCGGTTGCGGTTATAATGTGCGAACTATCTCAAACCCTCAGATCAACTCAATAGCCATTGCACCTATTAAGAATGAAACCATTTATCCAAATGTAAGCGAGCATATGAGAGACGCATTAGCTGAGGCATTTCAAGTTGATGGCTCATATAAAGTATCAAATATTTATGATGCGGACTGTATATTATACGGAAAGGTAAAGGACATAAAAATAAGAGCAGTTGACCTCAGAAGTGGTGCCACCGGTGTTATTTTTGTAACCAAACAGTTCTCTATGGCTATAAAATTTGAATTTACTGTAATAATTCCAGGAGAGGCCAGTGCGGTTGTCGGCACGACTTCGGTTACAGGAACTGCACAATATGATATCCCTTTAGATCAGTTTACAGCTCAACAGAACGGTATTAAACAATCTTCATGGGACACGGCTAACAAGGCTGTATGGGCCTGCACTGAATCATGGTAACACTAAATCTTATCACCCTTCTTCGCTCTACTGAGCTTCACAGGGCAGGTTAAATCACTAAACCAGTAGTTAAATTATGGAATTGAGAATAGGTCAAGGTTTTGATGCACATAAATTCGCAGAAGGAAGGCCTTTATTTCTAGGAGGGATAAAGATACCCTATGAGTTTGGCCTAGCAGGGCATAGCGATGCAGATGTTCTTACACATGCAATTATTGATGCTATTCTTGGTGCATTATCCCTAGGTGATATTGGCAAATGGTTTCCGGATAACGATTCTAAATATAAAAATATCAACAGCATGGAACTACTTGATACAGTACTCAAAAGCAGCAAGCTAAAGAACTGGTCATTAGTAAACCTTGACGCAACAATTATTGCAGAAAAACCTAAACTTTCACTATACTCACAATTGATACAGCAAAATTTAGCACAATCGTTTAATTCCAATATAGAAAAGATATCAATCAAAGCCAAGACAACAGAAGGTATGGGTTTTTGCGGACGTTCAGAAGGAATAGCAGTTTTAGTAAATATCCTGCTTCAGTCAAAATATTCTGAGTAAACATATTGGCTCGAAGATTAGTATTAAACTATAATAATATTATATCCCGCTATTTATATACAACATTCCAAATCATGATGGATACACAGTATGGAAAATATTTATAATAAATCTACTAAATGGTATCGCGAAAGCATCTCTAACACTGAGAAAAAACTTGAGACCAATCTGAATTCAGGGCTTAGCTCAGAAAAAGCAGTAGAACGACTTAGCCTATATGGACATAATGAATTAATAGAAACAGGCGGACGTTCTCCTCTTAAAATAATATTTGAACAGTTGTTTAGCACAATGGTACTTATATTGCTGGCAGCAACCGTAATTTCAGGTTTTTTAGGAGATCTTACTGAAGTAATTGCGATAGCAGCCATTGTTATATTATTTGTCGCGCTTGGATTTTTTCAGGAGTACAAAGCAGAAAAAGCTATGGCAGCCCTGAAAAAAATGGCTGTACCGCTAGTCCGTGTCTTCAGAAACAACAAAGAAGAAGAAATAAAAGCGACACAGCTAACACCAGGTGACATTGTAATACTAGAAGCTGGAAATATCATACCGGCCGACGGCAGAATAATTGAGTCAGCCAATCTCAGAGTTCAGGAATCAGCTTTGACAGGTGAATCTGAACCCGTCGAAAAAATAACGGATATACTTGATAAAGATGAACTTCCTATTGGTGAC
The DNA here is from genome assembly GCA_964523175.1 of uncultured Victivallales bacterium. GTDB lineage: Bacteria > Verrucomicrobiota > Lentisphaeria > Victivallales > GWF2-38-69. The sequence goes on from CAZGAI010000047.1 coordinate 6,352, forward strand.
CGGAAAAATATGGTTTATATGGGAACTGTCATCAACTACGGCCGAGGCAAGGTCTTGATTACCGAAACCGGAATGAAAACTGAATTAGGTAAAATAGCAACTTTGATACAAAGTGTTAAAACCGGCTTAACACCTTTGCAGAAACAGCTTGACAACGTTGGAAAACTTCTTGCTGCAGCAGGTGTCGCTGTCGCCATAATTGTTATGATAATAGGTTTTATCATGGGGGGGTCATTTCAGGAAATGCTTCTAGCCGCAGTCAGTGTAGCTGTAGCAGTAGTCCCAGAAGGTCTACCTGCAGTAGTAACAATCACTTTGGCACTTGGTGCACAAAGAATGTTAAAAAGACATGCACTCATCAGAAAACTACCTGCAGTAGAAACATTGGGATCTGTAAATATTATCTGTTCAGATAAAACCGGAACGTTAACAGAAAACAGGATGACTGTAACAGTATTGGATGTTGCGGGCAAATACATTGACCTTGTTAATAGAAAACAGGATAAAAAGCAAGATCTAAAACTTGCTAATGACATGCATGATCTGTTTCAAAGCTGGCCTACTGCTTTAGGTTTTACTCTAATAGGAGGAACTCTCTGCAATGATTCATCTATAAAAAATGAAGAAGACGATACCAGCGGATACACTTTTCATGGCGACCCAACCGAAGGCGCACTTCTGGTTGCAGCTAAAAGATCCGGAATAATTAAAACAGACTTAGAAAAATATCTTCCAAGAGTTAACGAACTCCCTTTTGAATCCGACCGAAAAAGGATGACTACCGTACATAAATTAAATATCAATAAAAAACAGATACCGCCAAATGCTGTAAAAACACATCTGTTTGATTCAGAGTATATTGCTTTTACCAAAGGATCTGTTGACGGACTAATAAAAATATCCAGCAGCGTATTAACAGATAAGGGCATCGAAAAACTTGATGACCACTGGATAAAAAGATTAGAAAAATCAAATAACGATTTGGCATCAAACGGAATGCGCGTATTGGGTGTCGCAGCAAAAAGCCTTGATTCACAAAACTCACCACTTGAGGAAAACCTTGTATTCACCGGACTTGTCGGCATGATTGACCCTCCGAGACAGGAAGTAAAAAAGGCTGTACATACATGTAAAGCAGCAGGAATACGTCCTATAATGATTACAGGAGATCACCCCTTAACTGCAAGTTTTATTGCTGATGAACTTGGCATTTCCCATAATGGTTTAGTAAAAACCGGCATGGACCTTGACAAGTTAGATGATCCAGGCTTAGAAAAAATAGTTAACGAAGTATCAGTATATGCCAGAGTATCGCCTGAACATAAGTTGAAGATCGTCAAAGCACTGCAAAATCAGGGTCATGTAGTCGGTATGACAGGAGATGGGGTTAACGACTCCCCTGCCCTAAAAAAAGCTGACATCGGTATTGCAATGGGGATTACAGGAACTGACGTTTCCAAGGAAGCATCAGAGATGATTCTTCTAGATGATAATTTTGCTACAATTGTCGCATCTGCCGAAGAAGGAAGAGTTATATATGATAACATGAAGAGATTTATCTGTTTTTCAGTTGCAGGTAATGTCGGTAAAGTACTTGTAATGCTTGCTGCACCGATATTCGGTGCGGTTGTAGCACTAATGCCTCTTCAGTTACTCTGGTTGAATTTATTGACAGACGGATTACTAGGACTTGGGCTCGGTGTAGAAACTGCAGAAAAAGGTGTAATGAAACGACCGCCAAGATCTCCTAAAGCAAGTATTTTCGGAGGTGGTGCTGGACTAAGAATTACCTGGATCGGAATTGTTATAGGCTTGGCCACTTTACTCTTAGGCTGGATATATTATAAAGAGATGAATGGTAAATGGCAGACAATGATGTTTACAGTTCTTACATTTCTTCAAATTGGTCAGGCTTTAGCATCAAGGTCAAATACCGATTCTCTGTTTTCAATGAAATTCTTTTCAAATATGCTCCTAATATGGATGATTATCTCCACGGTTTTACTACAGCTTATAGTTATTTATATACCGTTCTTAGCAGGGATATTTAATGCTGTTCCATTATCACTGCTGGATATCATTATCTGTATATTGTTTGGAACCATCCCATTTTTTGCTATAGAGCTGGAAAAATATTTAAAGAAAAATAAAAGTTGAGAAGATATTTATTATCTTTTCATAAGTAGATGTTGCATTTTTCTAAAAGAATAGAGCTTAATTCTATTCTTTTTAGGAACATTATCTTTTAGATTATGTTCTTTAGCTACCTGCAGTTTGCATAAATTGGAGTAAAACCAGTTTCTAATAATTCTTTTTACTAATAGTTTTTCAGCTATTTTATAAGGCCTCTGGATTCTGGTAATTTCCTTTTTTAAATATTTTTTGTATAGCAATATTTTTTTTTGATCTCCCGATGTAAGGCACTTAACGATAGTTGCACCTGCAGCAGAACCACTTTTTAACGCATTTGCTATTCCTTCACCTGAAAATGGGTTAGTCGTTCCACAAGCTTCACCGGCAAGAACAACTCGACCATCAACCGAATTATCAATGCCAGAAAGACCTGACCTAAGAAAGGCACCTTTTAACGGTGTTTCCCAAGAACCACACGTATTGTATTTTTTATTAAGATTTTTCTCTACAAACTCGTTAATAAAACTTTTAATATTAAATTTTTTTCCATCGAGTTTTCTACAGCACCCAACATTAAATAAATCATTACCAAGAGGAAATACATATATTGCAGTTTTTAACTTGTCTTCAAAGTAGTAGATATTCAAATCATTGATTGGCCAGTCAGCTTTATAGTAGCCACGTACACCGATTGTATTTGGTTTTTTTAATTTTAATTCATCACAGTTTTTCAGTGATGAATCATTCTGGGCTCCGATGGATAATATTACGTATTTAGCATGTAATTGTTCCTTTATACCAGATCCCGGCTTTTGTACTTCGATTGTGACATCATTATTACCTAATATGTATTTACCGGTAAACTTTGCGTGCTGAAATGAAGCATTCAACTTTATTGCGTGTTGCAGTAAAATATTATCAAAAATATAGCGTTTGATAGTCAGCACATTAAAATTTATCGATGAATACTTATTCTCAAATGGGTTTATAATAACTTTTGAAGCAGAGTATCCTTCTTTGGCAATATCATCTAGACAGCCAAGCTCCTTTAAAGTTTCAATACTGTCTTCTGTTAATCCATCACCGCATACTTTATCTCTGGGAAAAACATACTGATCAATAATTAATACCCTGTATTTACATTTACATAAAGTAATTGCCGCTGATATACCCGCAGGTCCGGCACCAACTATTAATACATCATAAATATCACTTCTCATGTCCGTCTCGCTTTAAATAAATAATTACGACAGCTTCGGTTTTTTTAAATGGGATTATATTTTCAAATTAACATTCTTTTGTATTTTGCAAAAAAATATCCATGGTCTAATTTCATTCAATTTATTTTAATATCGAACATCGAATTATCAATATCCAATTAAGAAAAGCTTATATCTATTTTTAGATATTCAAAAAATATTCTTAAAAAGAATTCATTCTTTAGTTGACAACTATGTTTAATGTAATATATTGGCCGCTTATTAAGATTATGGAGACTTGCAATAGTTTCCGAAATTAAATCAATTATGGATATGGTATTATAAAACATCAACAATTTAATGGCAAAATACTATACTATTTGAAATTTCAGTACTTACAAAATACTTACAAACACAGCGTATATTATCAATATAATAGCCTCTAATTCCGATACTTTTACCAGACAGATACTTTTTGCAATACCGCTAAATCTGTCTAAATCAAATCCTTAAAAGGAGCTCTAATATGAACGAAATTGATTTTTTCTGTTTAAAAAGAAAAGCATATGTAATTATGCCTATAAGTGAATGTTATAAACTACAAACCAAAAGAAAAACAAGACACAGTTATACTGTTAATGCTTTAGACCTTCAGGGACTGAGATTAACTAAGCAAATATCAAAAGGAGACTTTGAACGTTTATCATGCAGAACGGTTGATTACTCGACTCTGAGCCAATAACTAAAAAAACAAGTAAAGATGTAAATCCCTATACTAATAAGAATAAAGAAAGGTAATTAATGATTAGCTGTAAAAAGTGTAATTATTGGCAAAGCCGCGACAGGACTATAGGCCAATGCATAAAAGAAACTGATAAGCAAAAATCAGCAAAAGGCATAAATAAAGTTTCTATAATGAAAACTTTCTATAATGATTTCTGCAATTATTTCAGTATAGGCAAATAATATTATGTGAAGGCAGCACGAAAAGATTTAATGCTGCCTTCCTGGATTTATAGATAGCGGATGTCAAAAAAATTATTTGATTTCCTGCACCTAAAACATTGAACCTTATACGTCAACTCTTAACCCTAATTCATTTATCTTTTTTATATCCTGTTCAGCTGAAATACCATAAGATGTCAGGTAGTCACCAGTCATTATAGCGTTTGCTCCGGCATCATATATTTCTTCACGTCTGTCACCGAGGATAGTCGGTCTTCCTCCGCAAACTCTCACTGATTTATCAGGAAGTATATACCTGTATATAGATACTATTCTTAATGCTTCTTCTGGTGTCAGTTTGGGTTGCTCAAACATTGGAGTACCAGGCACAGCATTAAGAAAATTTATTGGTATGCAATCTACATCAAGCTCTTTTAACGTTAGAGCCAGATCAATTCTATCTTCCCAGTTTTCTCCTAAACCGAATAACCCTCCAGAACATACTTTTAATCCTGCTTTTTTAGCTAAAAGAACAGTGCCAAGCCGTTCTTCCCAGTCATGTGTAGTACATATTTCAGGGTAAAAACGTTTTGATGTTTCAAGATTATGGTGATATTTCTTTAAACCTGCAGCTTTCAGCCCTTCGAACTGCACCAGTGTAAGTGCTCCCAATGAAGCGCATACATTTATGGTTTGTTCACTGGATATTTTTTCAACAGCCCTACAGATAGAATCAAAATCATCGTCATTTAAATCCGGTCCACTGGTAACTATACCAAAATTATTGACTCCCGAAGACAGCGCTTTTAATGCGCTTTTATATATACTTTCACACTCAAGTAAAGGGTAACACTCAACACCTGTTTCAAAATGCGCACTCTGAGCACAGTACTTACAGTTTTCGGAACAAAGTCCACTCTTTGCGTTTACAATTGAACATAATTGAACTTTATCTTCAAAATGTTCCTTTCTCAGGGAATTAGCCTTTTCCTTTAATACGTCTATATCTCCTTCTACGAGTTTAAGACACTCCTGTTTAAATATCTGTTTTTCATCGTTACTTATTAATGTAGCCATAAAATTCCTTGTTATATTGAGCCACTTGCAAAACTCTGTGCAATGCGGTTTTGACAGAGCAAAACCCTCCAGCAGTGAATTCAAAATGGAGGGAAACGCTCCGTCGTTTCCATATGCGGCATGCCTTTTGCAATTAGCTCATATTATTAAAAAATTATTCTATTTGATGCTTTACTTAGTTTCAATTACAGCCCGTTTAAATATAGATATCATCATGCCTAATTCCTCTTCTGTGCTAACAAGCGGCGGCCATAAATAAATAGCAGCACCGAGCGGGCGAATAAAGAGCCCCAGCTCACGAGCTTTGGCTTGAATTTGAGCTGCTCTCCTGCAACCGCCGTCATTTTCATGTATTTCTATAACTCCAATCATCCCAAGACTAAGAACAGTAGAGTTTATTAATTCTTTCCCTATTTCATCTATCCCTTCTTTTAATTGAAGTATCCTGGGTTTAATCAACTCAAGAATATTCATTTCTTTATACAATTCCAGAGCAGCCAGCGCCAAACTTGAGCATATTGGATTACCACAGTAAGTATGGCCATGATAAAAGGTTCTGTCTTTATCAGTGTCCGAACGAAAAGAGTTATATATCTTTTCTGTTACAACCACACCGCTCATAGGCAGATATCCACCGGTAAGACCTTTACCAATAAGCATTAAATCAGGCACAATACCTGCACGTTCACATGCGAACATAGCACCGGTCCTTGCAAACCCAACGGCTATTTCATCTACAATGAGCAGTAGATTATATTCATCACACAGTTTACGTAAACGAGTTAAATATTCAGCAGGATAAATCCGGATACCGGCCGCACCCTGACACAGAGGTTCCAATATCACAGCAGCGGTTTCACTGCAATGTTTCCGTATTAGGTTTTCCATGGAATCAAAACACTCAACATCACATTTATCTGGAGTTTTTCCATAAGGACACTCGGCACAGTGCGGAGAACACGCCCTGTATGATTTCTGGATTACACTTTCAAAATTTTTATGAAATTTTTCAACATATCCAACACCAACCGCTCCTAATGTGTCGCCATGATAACCATCCTGGAGACATATAAATTTTGTCCTTTTTCTGACATCTATATTACACCAATACTGTAATGCTATTTTCAAAGCAGCTTCTGTTGCACTGGCCCCGTCCCCGGCAAAATAAACATGATTTAAATCTCCGGGGGCCAGTTCAGCAATTTTTTCAGCTAATTTTATAGCTGGAGGGTGCGACATTCCGCCAAGGATAGAATTCTGCAGTTTTTCTGCCTGTTCTTTTATTGCATTAACCAAACTCGGCTGACTGTGCCCTAAATTAACACACCACCATGACGATATTCCATCCAGTAGTTTTTTCCCATCAACTTCATACAGGTAGACACCTTCTGCGCGATCTACAATAGGAAAGTCAGTCTTTTCAAATGACTCAATATCTGTATATGGATGCCATAGGTGTTTAACTGCAGTTTCTCGTAATTTTTTATTCATATTATAATACCTTTTCCAAATTGGCATATTCGATTTTTCAATCATTTATCAAAAATCAGTTTT
>CAZGAI010000048.1:0-13241 GCA_964523175.1 uncultured Victivallales bacterium
TTAACTGAATACAGCAATGAGTTAAATAGATGTCCAGTACTATGGGATAAGAGAAATAAAGCAGTAGAATCTCTTGAAGATAAAAGAGCATTTTCTAAGGAACAGGATAATAAATTATTTCATATAGAAAAAAAATTACTACAAGTTAAAAATGCCTTTGATGAACTTACGATGGAAAAAAAAGAGCTTTCATTTTGGGTAAAAGCTCTACCATTTTTGCCATATGCAAAAAAACACTTTAGAATGATATCCAAGTTAATACTATCAAAAATTGATATGCCTACACTATATTGCAACTCTTTGTTTAAATTAAAAAAATTATTAATAGAAGAAAAGTGCAGTTTATCCGATAAGCAGAAAAAATATAAAAACAGTATAAATGAAGTTATAGAAGAAATTGAAGTACTCTCAGAAGACATTAATAAGTGGGATGAGTGGAAAAAGATAAATGGTTTATTGAAAGATCCCCCAGAGATGATTAATGAACTAGATACTACTTTAAGGTATAAAATGTTTTATACTGCTGTTCATCTATTTGAAGCTAAATATATTGTAAATGCAGAAAGTTATAATCCTAAACAGTTCTCAAGTGCTGAAAGGTTTAAGCGAAATGTAGATATAATTGCAAATGTAACACCTTGCTTTTTTTCAACTTTTCATAGCAATATTAGAAATTTCTCTTACAAAACAAGAGATTCTGACAAGAATTTTTATACTTTGCCGGCAAAAGAAATAGCTGATTTAATAATTGTTGATGAGGCTAGCCAAGTTATTCCTGATATAGCTGTAGTGTCTTTCTATTTTGCCAAAAAAGCATTTATTGTTGGTGATATTAAACAACTTGAACCCGTATATTCCCTAATAGAGAGTATTGATAATGCAAATCTAATTAAAGCAGGTTTGATTAATGAGCCTAGTAAATATTCCGATATGAATAGTTTAGGATTTACATCCACTCAAGGCAGTATCATGAAACTAGCCCAAAAGTCATGTGCATATAAACTAGATGATTATAGTGAGAGAGGCTTTTTACTTACTGAACACCGAAGATGCCCAGAAACAATAATTCAATATTGCAATGAGCTATGTTATGATGGAAAATTACAACCATTAAAAAAAGATAGAGGTTTGAACGAAAATGACTTACCAATATTTGGTTTTGCAAATATTCAGGCAGATTCAGTAAAGAAAAATTGTAGTAGGTATAATGAGACAGAAGCAAATATTATTTCTGAATGGATAGTAAGACATAAAGAAGATTTTGAAAAGAAATTCTCTAAATCTTTAGCAGAGTCATTAGCTATTATTACTCCATTTAATGCACAGGCCAAATTGCTTAGAGATAAGTTGAATAAATATGGAATTGAAGAGGTTTACTCTAATAATTTCAAGATTGGTACGGTTCATTCTCTGCAAGGAGCAGAACGTGAAATAATTATTTTCTCTCCGGTATATGGTGTAGATGATTTTGGAAAAAACTTTTTTTATAATAAAAACAAAAGCATGCTGAATGTTGCTGTCAGTAGAGCAAAATATTCTTTCATTGTGTTTGGTTGCATGAGCAACTTTAATCCAAGAGAATCAACCCCTTCCGGAATTTTAGCAAAATATTTGTTTGATAAACCTGAAAATGAAATAACTGATATTTCGATTAATATTGATACTACTGCGAAAGACTCTATTGTCATCATTGATTCTTATAAGCAACATATAGAACACCTTAAACGAACGATACTATGTGCAAATGAAGAGGTTTTAATTACATCTCCTTTCATCTCTATTCTAGCAATAGAAGGAAAGGGAATAACAGATTGCATAAGAAGTATTGTTACTCAAGGTGTAAAAGTAATCATTTTTACTGATAATTATTTTGACTATAATTATGGAGTTCACAATAAAAACTCAGCTATGGGGCATAAAGCACTAAAGAGTGCAGGAGCTGAAATAATTATTAAATCTGGCATTCATAATAAAACTTTGACTATGGATAAAATAAAATTTAGTGAAGGTAGCTTTAATTGGCTCTCAGCAGTAAGTAATGTAAATAGCAAGTATCACAGACTTGAAAGAACAATTGTATACACTGGATCTGATGCAGAAAAGCATATTAGAAATTTTAAAGAAAGAATGAAGTGCAAGTAAAGCATTAAAGTTTCTATACAATAAATAGTTGTGAATAAAGGTTAAATTTAAAAAGATGAGCATACTCGTAAGCATAGAAAATTTATTATCGGGAAACTTTGTGGAAGGCGCTCGCATGGAGTTTAAGGAAGGCTGGAATCCTACTGCTGTTCTGCGTTCGGTATGTGCATTCGCAAATGATTTTGAAAATGAAGGTAGCGGTTACATCGTAATAGGTGTTGCCGAAAAAGTATTGAAACATATATTAGCATATTAGTAAAGTAATGAATTCTGAATTATAAATAATAGAAGAAATCATTAATGGAAGGCATATACTATGGAACATAAAATAAAAGAGCTATATTCAATTATGCCAATACAGAATATACCTTCAATAATGACACATGGAATATTATCACATAAGCTTGCGACGCAGTTATCACATACTGATATATCAATGCAGGAAGTTCAGGAAAGACGAGGACAAAAGAAAATTCCCAGTGGTTTGTATTTACATGAATACGCTAATTTATATTTTTGTGCCAGAAATCCCATGATGTACTCCAGAAAAGAAAAGGTTGATGCCACCTGTGTACTGCGCATTGATGTTAACGTAGCCTGGCTGGACGGAGTATTTGCATGTGATGGGAATGCTTCCAGTGACTATACAAGATTTTATAAACAGGAAGAGTGGCATGGGAAACTTAATTTTTCGGTTATCTTTATGGATGACTGGAGGTCAATGGATACATATCAGTATTGGGATCAAAAGCGTCAGAAATGTGCTGAAATCCTTGTGCCAGATAGTGTAGCAATCAATTATATAACCGGCGCTTATATTGGCAGTTCTATAGCAGAAGAAAGTTTACGCATTAACGGGTTTGAGATGGATATTGAAGAAAACAAACATATATTTTTCTTATAAAGGAAAGGCTGGCTTCAAATTATGATTAAAGTATTAATAGGCGATATGTTTAAAAGCAAGGCGCTTACTCTGGTTAATACAGTAAACTGTGTGGGAGTAATGGGAAAAGGAATTGCACTGGAATTTAGGAAGCGCTTCCCTGAAATGTTCAAAGATTACAGTGCCAAATGCAAGAACAAAGAAATTGAGCTTGGAACATTATATTTTTACGATGACATGTTTAATAAAAGTGTGTTGAATTTCCCTACAAAGAATCACTGGCGTTCGCCCTCCAGACTTGAAGATGTAATAAGCGGTTTGGATTTCTTTATTAACCACTATCAGAAGTGGGGCATTAAATCAATAGCTTTTCCTCCCCTTGGGTGCGGTAATGGCGGTTTGGACTGGAAAGTGATCGGGCCGATAATGTATCAGAAATTACTTCCTCTGAAAATTAACATAGAACTCTATGCCCCCTATGGAGCATCCAGCCATGAGATAACTGAAAAGTTTTTATCAGAACAACAAGTTTCCGCTACAAAAGGTAAAGGAGTCATGGCACAACGTATAAAGCCTGAATGGATTGTATTGCTGGAAACGATTAATCAACTTGAAAATCAGGTTCATTTATTATCAATCGGAAGAACTGTTTTTCAAAAGCTATGTTATGTCCTGACTGAGCAGGGAGTTGAGACGGGATTTCATTTCAAACAAGGCAGCTATGGACCATTTTCTCCAGAAGTCAAAGATGCTATATCCGCTTTTGCAAATGCAAACTTGATTACAGAGCAACAACTGGGTAAAATGACCGCGATAAAAATTGGCCCTGAATATGACTCAAAGAAAAGTTACTATTCCGATATCCTGAAAAAGCATAATAAAAAAATACTTAAAACAGTCGATCTGTTTTGCAGAATAAAAGATACAACGCAGGCTGAAGAAGTCACAACAGTATTTTATAGTATCCGAGAACTGAAAAAGAATAACCCTGCGGCATTAGTATCAGAAGAGGATTTGTATAAATATGTCTTAGGTTGGAAACCACACTGGAATAATCCTGTAAAATGTGAAGCCATAGCTTCGGCAATACGCAATCTCGCCATGTTGAAATGGATATCTGTTGAGTTTAGTAAAGATTTGCCTGTTCCAGCTGATACTTTTTAGATTATAAAAAACGAATGTACACTCCAATAGGTAATTTGACAGATAGGCAAATAGAAATTATTAGTCTAATTATTAATGACAATAAATTGTCAAGAAGAGCTTTAGCTAAAAAATTAAATATCAATGAATCTGCTGTTAAAAAGCATTTAAATGCTTTAAAAGAAAAAGGAGTTATAAAAAGAGTTGGTGGTACTCGTGGATATTGGAAAATTAAGGATTCAGAAGCTACATGATGTGTTAATTCATCAAAGAAAAATTAGAGCAGGTTGAAAATTAATAAAATATCAGAGAGTATGATAACTACTCTGCACATTATGGATAAAGACCAATCTGAATACAAAATAAAAAAATACTGAAAGAGAGAGGATTATCATGTCTGAAGTTACAATTAGCAATGATCTTTTAAAAACTGTTATTAACCCTGATATTGGCGCTGAAGTCCTAGCATTCTTCGCATATAAAAATGGAAAAGAAATTGCAATAATGCCCGATAGCCGAGATACAGACTGCAGCCTAACTGCCTCAAGTTTTTTAATGATTCCATACTCAAACCGCATTGAAGATGGAAAATTTTCTTTTGAAGGAAATGAATATCAATTAAAAAATGGAGAAAAACACTCCATACACGGTGACACAAGAAAAAGAAAATGGAGTTATCAGCAAATATCTCAGGATAGAGTTGTATGCAGTTTTAATTCTACTGATTTTGATAATGTAAACTGGCCATGGCCTTTCAGTGTGGAGGTAGATTATTCAATTGAAGGCAATTCATTCACTTCTAAAATCTCTTTGAAAAATGATGGCAATACCCCAATGCCGGCCGGATTTGGCTGGCACCCCTATTATAATCGGTCACTTACACAGAAAAATGAACCGGTCTATGTACAGTTTAAAACAGCAGGTGTCTATCCTGACATTAACGAAAATTGTATCCCATCTGGAAACCCGCAGAATCCTGTGGAAAAACTTGACTTTTCCAAAGAAAAAATGCTTGATCCTAAAGTACATATTGACAACTGTTACCAGGGGTATGATGGAAATGGTCATATTTTGTGGCCAAACAGTGGGATAAAGGCATCCTATAAATGCTCTTCTGAATGTTCTCACGTAATATTCTTTAACCCAGACGATCCTTTTTTTGCCTTTGAACCAGCTACAAATGCAAATAACGGTGTAAATCATTTTGATGATAAAGAGTTCAAATGCGGAACTGTTTCAGTCAAACCGGGAGAAACATACTCTGCCTCATTTTCTATAATAATTGACATAAGATCATAGACCATAAAGTTATATTATGAAAGAAACTAAAAAAAGTCTGTTTTTTTTGTCCAATCAGAAATCAGAAATCTAACATCATAAATAAAGAGGCTTCACATGGCTTTACTTGAATATATCAATAAAGGTGTTGACAAAATAATTCCTTACGAACCTGGAAGACCAATAGCGGAAGTAGCACGTGAATTTGGTTTAAATCTAGACCATGTTGTTAAAATTGCCTCAAATGAGTCTCCTCTCGGCGTTTCTCCCCTGGCATTGAAAGCTATTAAAAGTTCTGCTGAAAAAATGAACTTTTACCCTGATGGCGGTGCTTTTTATTTAAAAAACAAACTCTCTGAAAGATACAATATTCTTCCTGAACAGCTTATAATAGGTAATGGTTCCAATGAAGTACTAGAGTTTATAGCTCACTGTTTTCTATCCAAAGACAGTTCTATGGTAATGAGTAAGCATGCTTTCATTATTTATAAACTGCTTGGTGTAATGTCCGAAAGTGAAGTTATAGAAGTTCCAATGAAGGAAAAACTTACACATGACCTAGATGCTATCCTTGACGCTATTAAAGATAATACAAGAGTAATTTTTATTTGTAATCCAAACAATCCGACCGGCAGTATGGTTGAAAACAGTGAAATTGTCGAATTTATGAAAAAGGTACCACACGATATACTTGTTGTTTTTGATGAAGCTTATGCAGAAATATGTCAAAGAGAAATGCCGGATACATTATCATATGTCCATGAAGGAAGAAATGTTATTGTTTTGCGATCTTTTTCTAAAGCTTACGGACTGGCCGGACTCCGTGTCGGTTATGGGATTACCACACCTGAATTAGCAAAAGCATTAAATAAGCCACGACAGCCTTTTAACTGCAACAGAATGGCCCAGGTAGCTGCTACTGCGGCACTGGATGACCATGATTTTATACTCAGAACTAAAGAACTGTATAAAAACGGAATAGAACAGATCATCTCTGCCTGCAAATCTTTCAATCTGGAATATATCCATCCCTATGCTAATTTCATCTTAGTCAAAGTGGGGAATGGCGCTGAAATTTTTCAAAAACTGCAGAAAAAAGGTATTATAGTCAGACCTATGGCAGCATATATGCTTCCCGAGTGGATTCGTGTATCCATCGGTACTAAAAAAGATAATAATAAATTTATCACCACTCTCACCGAAATACTTAAAGAATGAAAGAGTATTTTCCTGGCTGAATAAAACATTAAATTATTATCCAAATAAAAAACAGTAGAAATCACTGTTTTATAAATTCTAAAACCATTGCAGTAATATCATCAGCTTGTGGTTCAGACCCCATGTGTTTTAATAGATCAGCTTTAACAAAGTCTAACGTTTTTGAAGATTCAATGGTACCTGTTTTGTTTAAGACCTTTAGAAGTCTTTCACCAGTGAACTCTTCTTTATTCTTGTTAACTGCTTCAGTAATACCGTCTGAATATAAGAACAGCCTGTCTCCTTGTTTCAGTTCAATTTTTCCAGTAAAATAATCCTTTTTTTCAAGCGGTAAAACTCCAACAACCGTATCATTATGAATAGGTAAAAAAGTATATTTCCCATCATGCGGACAGAATACAGGTGCCGTATGACCTGCATTACAATATGTCATCTTTCCTGAATCTATATCTATTATACCACAGAACACAGATGCAAACATACATGTATCATTTTCATCCAGTAGAAAACTGTTAACTGTTACTATTATATCAACAGGAGATTTTAAACGTTTAGCCTCTATTTTTATTAAAGTTTTGATAATCGCCATGAAAAGAGCAGCAGGAATCCCTTTGCCGGAAACATCGCCAATACAGAAAAATATTCTATTTTGATCGATTGAGCAGTAATCATAAAAATCTCCGCCAACACGTTTTGCTGATTTTGTTTCTGCAAAAATCGCTACCTTATCATTAAAAGGAACTATTTTGTTAGGTAAGAGTGAAGACTGTATCCCTTTTGCTATTTTCAGTTCTAATTCAAAACCATGTTTAAGTATTTTTAACTTTAACAGTTCATTAGTTCTATGCTTTACAATAGCCTCAAGGTTATTGTTTGTTTCCTCCATTTTCCTCTGCAGTAAGTACAAATTCAGATGGGTTTTTACGCGTACGAGCACCTCCTCCACCTGAAATGGTTTAGTTATATAATCGACACCACCAACCTCAAATGCTTTTACTTTGTCAATAGTTTCATGCATTGCACTAAGAAAGATTACCGGTATTTCCCTTGTATTTTCACTGCCCTTCAACTGTGAACACACTTCATAACCATTAATGCCAGGCATGTTGATATCAAGAAGTATTAAATCGGGTGCAGATACTTTGATAGCTGCTAGAGCCAGTTTACCGTTAGGAACAGGTCGAACCTTATAACCTTGATTTTTCAGTATTTTTGCAAGCAGTCTTAAATTATTGGGAGTGTCATCCACCACCATTATCTCCATACCCTTGACTTCACTCGGCATATACCCTCCCTTAATAACAAATAAATTATAAAATTCAATTTCCGAAATACAAAGAAAATAAAATCACATACAACAAGCAACAAAAATCAAATAAGCACTAAACTTCAATATTCAAATATCGAAGTTTTCTCCCTTTCGCAGCGCGCAAAGACGTGTCATTGATATATGTTTGTCATTTGGTTATTGTTTCTTTAAAAGCTGCAATAAGCTATCATATTCAAAGTTTTCTGCAAGTTGATAAAGTTCTTTATAATAGGCTTCATCAACCTGTTTAACTTCTTCTATCAAAGACATTATTAAGTCTAAATCCGCCTGTAAAACAGCCTGTTCCATTTTTTCAATAAGGCCTTTCGGCAGTAATTCATGGAGAGAT
This sequence comes from uncultured Victivallales bacterium, assembly GCA_964523175.1. Lineage (GTDB taxonomy): Bacteria > Verrucomicrobiota > Lentisphaeria > Victivallales > GWF2-38-69. Next base: position 8,323 of record CAZGAI010000048.1, read on the forward strand.
TCACATGTAACCTGTAAACTCTCTGCCGGTACGCTTATACTATCTTCTGTTTCTTCAATATAATCATATTTCACATTTAAGTACTTCTTGATAGTGTCAAACAGTTTTTCTTCTCTAAAAGGTTTGCGGATAAAATCATCACATCCGGCAGCCATAGCCTTAACATAGTCATCTTCAAGCACATTTGCCGACAAAGCGATAATAGGTAGTTTCTTTCCTTTTTTTGTGGCTTTAATTGTTTCAACTGCCTCACACCCATCCATTACAGGCATGCGCATATCCATAATTATTAAATCAGGATGCCAGTTCTCAAAACATTCCACTCCATGTTTTCCATCAACTGCAATTTTAACGAAAAAACCAACCGACTCAAGTAATCTCAGCAATAATTCACTGTTTTCTTTTTCATCTTCTACAACAAGTATACGAAAATTTTCCTGTTTTTTTTGTAATCTAATTACTTTTTTTAAAGGTATTTCCTTTTGAACTTCAGAATATTTTTTGGGTGTCTTCATAGGAATACTAAAATAAAAGCAGGTTTTTTTATTAACTTCACTGGAAACAGCTATTTCACCTCCCATAAGTTTGACATATTCCTGGCTTATTGCCAATCCCAAACCTGTACCACCTCCGGATTTTATACCGGAAGAGGTCTGTCCAAATGAAGAAAAAAGCTTGCCTAATTCATTTTTTGCTATCCCTACTCCGGTGTCTTTGACTTCAAAATATAATCGCGGGATGCCATCAGCTGCAATCACTTTTCTTCTATTAATCTTTTTAAGCCTTTTAGCTACTTTCCTAGATATTCTTGAAAATAACCCGCCCTCTCCAAGAATATTTACCTGTTCATATGGAATCTTTTTAATTCTTAATACGACACGCCCTACTTTAGTAAATTTCATCGAATTACCTATTAAGTTTATTAGCACCTGCCTTAATTTTCCATCATCTCCAAATAAGAATTTCGGGACATCTGCATCACGGGAAACAGAAAAAGAAAAGTTTTTTTTGTCTGCTCGAATTTTAAACAATAATTCCAGGTCATCCAGCAAACAGCTTATGTCAAACTTTTTTTCATTCAGAGTAGTGCTACCTGCTTCAATTTTAGACATCTCAAGAATCTGGTCAATCAACTCTAGAAGATGCTCCCCGCTTCTGTTAATAATTTTTAAATTCTGTTTCTGCTGTTCATTTACATCAGGATTTCTAAACATTAACTGAGTGAATCCTAAAATAGCATTCATTGGGGTTCTTATTTCATGGGACATATTTGCAAGAAAGACGCTCTTTGCTCTGTTAGCTGTTTCTGCTAATTCTTTAGCTATGTTTAGTTCTTCCTGAGCTTTTTTCTGTACAGTGATATTGTTTACAATAGTCTGCAACACATATTCTTCTCCTAGCTGAACTCTGCTTAAACTGATTAATGCATCAAAACCAGTACCGTCTAAACGTGTAAGAGGCCATTCAAAAATAAGCGGTTTTCCAGTTTTAAGAACAAGTTCTACTTTTTCCAAAAGTATTTTTTTTGATTCTCCATCAGAAAAAGAGCCCACAGGCTTACCAATAATCTCCTTTCTCTTACAGTTAAACATTTTAAGCGCAAGGGCATTACAATCAATAAAATGTATTCCGTCCATAATTAATATTGCTGCGTAGGCAGATTCAAAGAGAGATTTATACTTCATCTCATTTTCACGCAGAGCTATTTCTATTTTTTTGCGTACAGCAATTTCCTCTGTAAGACGACTATTTGCTTCCTGAAGGTTTGCAGTACGGACTTTAACCTTTTCTTCAAGTTGGTCTCTATATTTTCTTATCTCCTCTTCAGCCTTCAGTCTTTCTTTAAGTTCAACCATTAACTCAGAAGTTCTGCGGACAACCTGTCGCTTCAAGGCCCTGTTCCAAACAATTATCAGGACGAAAATTAACAGTATTATTCCAAAAGTCAAAGATATGGTAATCCAAAAAAAACGCCCAAGCTCTTGTTGTCCTCCAAAAGAAGTCCATTTTTCCGCTATTTTACTTTTATCCGTATCTGTAATTCCATCCAGTCCTTTATTCAATATTGAAGTAAGTATATTGTAGTCTTTTCGTACACCAATAGATATTCGGTTAACATAATCAGTTTTCCCGGCCACACGTAAATTTGTTATTCCATCTGTTTCGATTGAATGGGATGCTTCGGCCATATCAATAACCATTGCATCAACACCACCAGTGGAAAGCATGGTTAGGCCAGCATATGAATTCGGAACATATTTCAACTTAATATTGGGATAATTGTCTTTTATAAAGCCGCCAATTGCATAATTACTGACCGCGGCAATAGTTAAACCGTTCATCTGTTCAAGAGTTAGCTCCCCTTTAAAATCTTTTCTGACAAGAATAACAGGGGTGAGTACAAGATAAGGGGTCGTAAAATCTAAAGACTTAAAAACAAAAGGTGTTGGAGTTATCCCGGAGATCATATCTATTTTATTATTTATGACCTGTTCAATTGCTTTTGAATAGCTACCGCAGTCAATATATACAAATTTAATTTTAGTTTTTTCTTCAATTAACTCCAAAACATCAGCAGTGATACCCATAAATTTGCCATCCTTAAAAAAACTAATTGGAGGGGAATTAGGTGTTGAAGTAACTGTTATTTCCGGGTGCTCTTTCAACCACTGTTTTTCTTCTGCAGTCAGTTCAAGCTTTTTGCCGGGATAGATAAAATCATTTATACTGTTAAGAGTATCGAATATATCAAAACCATCAGGTGAATTTTCAGGTATATTTTGTGTTTTACTGAGAGCTAAATTTAGATTTTTAGTGGAGGAAGTTTCATTTTCTTTTGAAGAACAAACTGCAGATATTCCAACAATGAATACTACAAATAAGGTAATAAAAAATAATTTTCTTTTTATGTACATAAACTAAAAACTTAATGATTTAATAAAAAGCATTTTCTCTTTGACATATACTATTTATAATGATACACGGTTTTACTATCAAAAAAAACACACATCTCAAATTAAATTTGTATATAATTTTATAAAAAGTGATGTATTTTATATTTGTGCTTAACTTTGTCGACAAAATATGATTCGCATAACTAAAAATATTTTATCGGTAGAGAAACTCATGTGTCGCTTAGAGAGCTATGCAAGGCATAGCAACAGTCATAAATATCAATTAGCAATAAACAAATGAATTTTTAATTAAAATGTTAGATAAATTAATTAAAAAAAATAGAAGTTACAGAAGGTTCAACCAGAGAAAAACAGTCTCTATTGATATCCTTAAAAAACTGATTAATTACGCTAGACTTTCACCCTCAAGCGCAAATATTCAACCATTAAAGTATTATCTTTCAAACACAGAACCCAAAAACGAGTTTATTTTTTCTACTCTTTCATGGGCGGGATATTTAAAAGATTGGCCGGGTCCGGCAGATGGAGAAAAACCGACTGCCTATATTATTATACTTGGAGACACTACAATAAAAAAAAGTTTCAGTATAGACCCGGGAATATGCGCTCAAAGCATAATGCTGGGAGCTGTAGAAGAAGGATTAGGCGGGTGTATGATAGGCAGTATTAAAAAAGATGTATTAAAAAATAATTTATCAATACCTGAACAATATGAAATACTACTCGTACTGGCACTTGGAGAACCTGCTGAAGAAATTATTATAGATAAAATTGAAGAAAAACAAAGTATTAAATACTGGCGTGATAATGACAGCATACACCATGTTCCCAAACGAAAATTAAACGACATAATAATGATATAACTAGGTAAAACCATGAATATAAGAGATAATCTACATATCGCTAAATTTGAACCTTTAGCTTCTCCTAAAGAATTAAAAACTCTACTGCCTTTATCTGAGGCAGGCAGTATGCGTGTTATTGAGTCAAGAAACAGAATTCAGAATATATTAGAACATAAATCTGATGTTTTTTTGGTTATGGTTGGTCCCTGCTCTATTCATAGCCCGACAGAAGCTTATGAATATGCAAAACGCTTAAAAAAACTAAGCCTTGAAGTCAACAGTAAACTGATGCTTGTGATGCGTGTGTATTTTGAAAAACCACGAACAACAATAGGGTGGAAAGGCCTTATCTATGACCCGGATTTGGACGGATCATGTCATATGAGCAAAGGTCTAAAAATAGCACGTAAACTACTGCTGGATATTGATGAACTCGGATTACCTACTGCCACAGAAATGCTTGGACCAGTAACAGCTCAATACATAGCAGACCTTGTTTCATGGACAGCCATTGGTGCAAGGACAACTGAATCTCAAACACATAGGCAACTGGCAAGTGGCCTATCTATGCCGGTCGGGTTCAAAAACGCAACAAACGGCAATATAAGAACAGCTATTGAAGCTATAAAATCTGCAATACATAAACATGTTTTTCTAGGTGTTCTTGAAGACGGTCGAAGTGGAATATTTCATACAACAGGAAACAAATATTCACACATTATCCTTAGAGGAGGTAAGAATGAACCTAATTACGGTTCTGAGTACATCGCCTATACCCGGGAATTACTGAAAAAAAATAACCTAATCCCCAGCATTATGCTAGACTGTAGCCACGCTAATTCAGATAAAAATGCTTCTAAACAGTCTGGTGTTCTAAAAGATGTTATTGCCCAAATAAAAAACAATGAAAGAAGTATAGTGGGTGTTATGATCGAAAGTAACCTTAATCATGGTAATCAGGGAATAAGTAATCAATCTTCCTTAGAATATGGTATTTCCATTACAGATGAGTGTATAGGATGGCAGGAAACCGAAGATATGATAAGAGAACTCTATAGCTCAATTTAGAATTTCTAATTTAGAACTTAGAAAATAATAAACAAGCTTTGAACTTTGAACTTTGAACTTTGAACTTTGAACTTTGAACTTTGAACTTTGA
>CAZGAI010000049.1:0-13186 GCA_964523175.1 uncultured Victivallales bacterium
TTTGATATGAATCCGTCCTGGAGGTCCAGCACTAAAGTAGAATTTCTTGGACGTAAGACACCAATGTTTAACTATGCAGTCAGACTTGCGGCACAAATGAGAGTACCTATAGTGCCGGGACATGTCCTGCTGGAACCGGATGGCCTGCGGCATAGAGTTACCTATTATCCTCCAATTGATGTCCCCGAGGATGCGGCAGATCCCAATTCTCACACAGCTGTGGGTATTCTCCAGGGACTTGCTGACTGGCTTTCAGAGGTCATCATAAACAACCCGGAACAATACTGGTGGATCCATCGCCGGTGGAGAGAGAAATAACTCAAGTTTCGGATTTCAAATTTCGAAGTTCTGGTGATATTCTATTCGTAGTTTGATGCATCATTAGAGTTCAAATAAAAAATAGCAAAGGACAATTTACAAAAAACAAATAATCGAAACAAAACACCAGTATACTTAAACATACTTAAAATTGTAAAACTCAATGCTAATTATTATGTTTGTAGTTTTTAGAATTTGGTTTTTGTGATTTATTTGTATTTTGATTTTTGGAGCTTTACTTAATACATCAAAACTGAATATTTTTCAAGAAACTTGTTGCTCTTCTCGTGAAACCAAGTTCACTTTACTGCTAGCTGTACATTTTTCTTCAGTTGCTTTCCACCTGTAATACTAAAATTGACCCCATCTGCACTCCCCATAACAGACTCGTAGCAATGTATTGTTATACATTTTTGCGTTAAATATCTTGAAATAGTACTGTACAGATATAAATTGATAAACTAAAAATTATAATAAAATTATATTAATCAACCAATTAGATTTTTAAAAATAAATGTGAATGTGAATTTTTTTAAAATTATTATTGGATGTTTATATCACATTTTAATATTACATAATACATTGACTATAAAAGAATAGAGGACGCTTATGATGCAGCGAGATATTCATCTTACTCCAGATGAATTATTAGATACCCTTCAATTTAAATATGGTGATTTTGGTGAAATTGGTATTATTTGCGGCCAGGCAGAACGCGCTAAAATGTGCCTTAAATATTTAGAAAATCCTATTAAAAACTTCTCATTTCTAGGTTATACCTACTGGACAGGTGAATATAAAGGGAAACGAGTAACTGTTGGAAATGGTGGTTTTTATGCACCTGATTCAGCATTTACTACTGAGTTACTTTGTACCGGGGGATTAGGAACAATAATTCGCATTGGCTCATGTGGTTCTATGCGTGAAGATATTGTTGTAGGTGATTTTGTTGTAGTCGATTCTGTTATTAGGGGTGAAGGTACTACTCCATATTATGTTGATGATTCTTTTGAGCCAACAGTTGATGAAGAAATATCTCAAATGCTGTATGACACCTTTGATCAAATTGGTAATGTTCATACTGGTTGTGTTTGGACCACAGATGCGCTTTTTCGTGAAACCAAAGAGATTGTTAATAAATACATTGAGAAAGGTGCAGTCGCAGTTGATATGGTGACGAGTCCTCTGGTAACTATCTCTAATCTATACAATAAAAAAGTAGCAACCATTATGGCTGTTTCTGATAACTTGATTACAGGTGATATTGGCTTTAACGATATTAAATTTATTGAATCAGAGATGGCAATGGTAAAAGAAACATTTACATTGATTGAACATCTATAGTATTTATCAGGATATAGTTATGAAAATAGCAATTATTGGCGCTGGAGCAATAGGCAGCCTTGTAGCGGGTTATTTAAAATTAAACAATAATGATGTTTTGTTACTTGATAGAAATATCGACAAACTTAATACTTATGAAAAAACTTTAAAGATTTCTGGAGTAAAAGGAAACGTTGAAGTTACTGTACCCTGCAAGCGACGATTGACTGAAAATGCTGAAGTTGTTGTTTTGGCTGTTAAAACTCAAGATATTAAAAATGCTATAAAAGAAAATAAATCCTATATTAAAAACTCCATAATAATAAGTACCCAGAATGGTGTTCAGGCGGGGTCACTAATAAAGGAACAATGCAATACACAAAAAATCATTCGAACTATTCTGATGTTTGGGGCCACTTATTTAGGTGACAATGAAATTATACATAATTTTGGAGGAAAGTGGATATTTGGTACCTCCCCTGAAAACAGTGATAAAAATATTTCCAAAGTATTATCAATACTATCTTCAGTTTTTTCTATTTCTTATACCAGCAGCATTTCCGAAATGAAATGGTTGAAACTATTTATAAACGCAAACAATTGTATTGCAGCAGTATTAGGCAAATCAATGCAGGAGTGTTTTTCAAGGGTTGAGATTTGTAAGATTGCGATGACAATTTGGAGAGAAGGATTTAGTGTTGTCAATAAGGCAAATATTACATTAGGTTCAATGCCTGATTTTCCAAAAGAGCGAGTAATAGACCTTGTTTCTTTACCTATTGAAAAAGCGGCATCAATTTATTCATCAATCATGACGAATATTGGTAAACAGCCTGTGTATGGCTCTATACTTCAAAGTATAAAACGAAATAGAACTTCAGAAATAGACTATATCAATGGAGAATTTATCCTATTAGCTAAAAAGGAGAATATAGAACTACCAGTAAATAAACTATTAATTAACCTTGTAAAAAATATAGAAAATGGTGGGGATTTTCTTTCAATAAATAAGCTCATCTCCCTCTATGATAAAACAGTAAATGGAGACTTTCATGGTTGACACCCCTTTTAAAAAATTGAAATTAACAGTACTTAATGTATTTGGAGAATGTTATCATGGCTACAAAAAGGGTGATGAATTACTTCTAGAAGATTTTACACACCCCCCTAAACATTTTTGTCTTGGACTTGCTCATGCCATATTCCCGGTCATATATTCTTTAAGTTTTGATTCAAAGTTTGCATTTAGAGAAAATCAGCGTTCATTGACTGTTACATGTCCTGATGGTGGAAAGTTGGAGTTTTTAGCTGAGATACTTGATAATGAAGGAAAAGTAGAAACAATTCCTAAATCACCTGATTTTAAAGGACCAAATCCAAAAAAAATGAGAGTTGAAGTAGTAGAGCATACCGGTAAATGTTTTTATAACTATAAAGTTGGTGATTCCTGGGATGTAGAAGGGTTTAAATGTATTCCGGAGTTTTGCGGTGCGGCATACCATACTGCTTTCCCAGCTCTATTTGCCCTTAATTTCGGGTCTAAATTTCATTTTATGGATGATGAGAATAGTATTAATACAGTCACTTGTCCCGACGGTGGGAATATTGTGTTTAAAGTATCGAGAATTGAGGAGGAGAAATGAAAAGAGTTGTTATAACAGGCCTTGGAGTTATCTCAGCGGCCGGTGAAGACAAAGATACATTCTATAATAATATTATCTCTGGTAAATCCTTTGTAGACAAGGTAGAGAATTTTGATGTTTCAATGTTTCTTTCACAAATTGCATCACAGGCATTGGCATTTGATCCATTAAAATATGGGATCAACGATCATAAGCGAATGGATCGATATGTCCAGTTTGGTTTAGCAGGAGCAAAACAGGCAATTGAAGATTCAAAAATAGACCTTAGTAGCTGCGATTTAAGGCGATGTGGTGTTGTGTTGTCAAATGCTATTTGCGGTACAAGATATATGGAAGAAGAGTTCCTACGAGTAACAGATAATGCTAAAGGCCCTATTGCCCCATCATTGGTTAGACCTGATCTATATAGTGCAGCAATGTTTAATACACCAAGTGCAGAGGTTTCCGCAGTCTATGGGCTAAAAGGAATTAACACAACTCTTTCTACCGGTTGCACTGCTGGTACAGATTCAATTGGATTTGCACTTGAACTTATACGTGACGGACGACAAGATATGATTGTTGCCGGTGGCAATGAAGCTCCGATTTGTCCAATTACTTTTGGAGCATTTGATGTTGTAACAGTACTGGCAAAAAACAATGACGAACCTCAAAAAGCTAGTCGACCATTTGATAACAAGCGTACTGGATTTGTCATATCCGAAGGGGCCGGAATACTTGTATTAGAAGAGTTAGATCATGCTTTAAAAAGAAATGCACCTATTTATGCTGAAATTATAGGTTATGACTCAGTCTGCAATGCCTTTCATATGACAGATTTACCTGAAAATGGTGAAGCAATGGAACGTTGTATTAAAGGTGCTATCACTGATGCAAATATTGACAAAAATGAAGTCGATTATATTAATGCGCATGGTTCATCCACTCGTCAAAATGATGTGTTTGAAACAAATGCCTACAAAGGTGTCTTTGGTGATCAGGCTTATAATATACCTATCAGCTCAATAAAGTCAATGATAGGCCATCCTTTAGCGGCAGCTAATGCAATTGAAATAGTTACCTGTGCGATGATTTTCAAACATAATTATTTGCCGCCGACAATAAATCAGGAAGAGAAGGATCCACAATGTGACCTTGACTATATTCCAAACGAAAAACGAGAATGTAAAGCAAATATAATTCTAAAAACCACTAGTGGTTTTTCAGGAATTCATTCATCATTGATACTTAAGCGATGGGAGACATAATGAAAAATAGAATTGCAATAACAGGTATTGGTGTCCTTTCACCGGCAGGTATATCAAAAGATGTTTTTTGGAAAAATTGTCAAAGTGGAAAATCTTTTGTTTCAGAAATAACTAAATTTGATGCATCAAAATATCCTTCGCATATAGCAGGAGAAATTGATAATTATAGTGAATGCTCTAATGTTTCTCCAAGACTTGCTAAAAAAATGGATAATTTTTCCCATATGGCACTGGTTGCAAGTGATCAAGCTCTTAAGGATTCCAAAATATCATTAGATGATATAGATAAAAACAGAGTTGGTGTGTTCATGGGAAATGCACTGGGCGGCTGGTTTTTTGCTGAAACAGAATTACGTGATATGTACGTAGAAGGACGTGAAGGTATATCTCCATATATGGTTAGTTCCTGGTTTCCGGCAGCACCTCAGGGACAGATTAGTATTTACTATGGCCTGAAAGGGTATAGTAAAACATTTGTTTCAGATAGAGCTTCATCAGCATTGGCTATTTGGCATGGTGCCAAAACATTAAAAGACAATAAAAATGATTTTGTACTGGCAGGCGGAACCGAAGCTCCAATTACTCCTTATTCCCTTTTGTGTGTGAATACATGTGGTCTTTTAACTCAAAATAATGCAAATCCAGAAAAAGCATATAGACCCTTTGATAAAAATCGCGATGGTTTCGCATTGGCAGAAGCAGCTGGAATGGTAGGGCTTGAAAGAGAAGCGGATGCTATTAAACGTGGTGCACATATTTATGGTTTTATTAAAGGATTTGGATTTTCTTCGGATGGAGTGCATCATACAAATTCTTCAGATAAATCAGATGAGCTTGAATATGCAATTACAGAATGTTTAAAAGATGCATCGTGGGAAAAAGCCGATGTTGATTACATTTGTCTTGATGCAGAAGGTTCACAAAAAGGTGATAGAAGAGAGACTGCTGCAATAAAAAATGTGTTTAATAAATATCTTGATTCAATTGCTCTGAGTGCCCCTAAAAGCATGTACGGAAATGCACTTGGCGCTCAAAGTGTATTAGACCTCATAACAACACTATTTACATTAGAATCAAATATAATACTTCCAACAATAAATATTGAGACAACAGATTCTAATTGTGATTTAAACTATACTCCAAATGTCCCTGTTAAAAAATGTGTAAAACGTGCATTAATTATCGCATGTGGACGTGGCGGTATTAACTTTGTATTAGCTATCGAAAAATAAAAACTTAGGAGAAAAATATGGCTTCAAAAAATGAAGTAATTGAAATGATGTGCAAAACATTAACCGTCAGTAAAGATGAACTAAAAGAAAATGCTACTCTTTTTGATTCAATCGGAGTAGATTCAACAGAGATTGTAGAACTTATACTTGACTTAAAAAAAGCATTTAATGTTGAGATTGCAACAGGTGAAATTAATAAGAATTCTACACCACTTGATATAGTAGCATTAATAGCAAGTAAATAACAATGAACTTAATTGACCTTAGTCTACCGATTGATGATTCGGCATTTGAAGTGCATGATGTACGTATTGATCGAATATCACATAAAGATGGTATTGAAAAAGTTAATAAAGTAATGATGAGCAAGTCAATATCCGGCAGAATAAAACACATGCTGGGGAAACGACTTATTCCTGCTGATCATTTTTTAGATGATGAATTTCTGTCATTAGAGGTTGTTCATGCGCCGGTACATGTGGGAACTCATCTTGATTATACATTTCATTATGGGAGTACTTCTGAAGGGAAAAAGTCAAAAACGGCAGAAGAAATTCCATTAGATTGGTGTTGTCAAAATGGTGTTAAATTAGATTGTACACATATAAAATCTCCATCAGTAATTTCTAAAGATGTAATTGTTGAAGCTCTTAACAAAATATCTTATAACTTAAAACCATTAGATATTGTATTGTTACATACTGGAGCAGATAAACTTTTTGGCAAACCTCAATATTTTTCTGAGTATCCAGGTTTAGACATATCGGCAATTGATTATTTACTTGATTGTGGAATTAAAATCTTCGGTGTTGATACGATGGGGATTGATCGACCGTATAAACTAATGATGAAGGATTATTTATCAACAAATGATCCTTCAAACTTGTGGCCTTCCCATTTTCATGGTAGAAAGCGTGAGTTTATTCATATTGAACGCCTCGCTAACCTTGAAAATATACCAAATCTTGGATTTAAGATTATTTGTTTTCCAGTAAAAATAAAAACAACGGGTGCAGCCTGGGCTAGGGTTGTAGCACAATTAGCTTAGAGTAGAAATACTGATTTAAGAGCAGGAATTAACGATCTTAGATTTTTGAAGGCTAAAATAATATGAATTTATAATTTTGAAAGGACTGAAATGGGACATACATGTAATTCAATAGTAATAAATGCTGATTACAATAAAGTATTTGATATGAGTAATGATATTGGAAAATGGCAGGATTATTTTGATGAGTATACAAAATCAGAAGTTGTAGAAAAATCAGATACAAAGCTAGTTTTTAATTTAACCCATAAGAATGGAAATTCATGGCAATCATATCGTTTGCTTTTTAAAGATGAGAAATTTACATATGCTTCACGAGTGGAACCTATGTTTCCATTTGTTTATATGAAAATTATATGGTTGTACCGTGATGTTGATGGTGGGACTGAAATGACCTGGATTCAGGATTTTCAAATGGCTGAAGGAGCTAAATTTAATGATGAAAAGTTTGAGGGATTATTAAATGAGCATTCTGCGAATAATTTAAAACGTTTTAAAAATATAATTGAAACAAGCTAATTAATGAATTTAAAAAATAAAGTATGTATAATAACCGGTGCCAGTGGCGGTATTGGTAAAGCTATTGTATCAAAATTGGTAAAGCAAAATGCTATACTTGTATTAGCTGCAAGAAGAACTGCAGTGTTAGAAGAGATTAAAGCTTCTTTTGAAAAAAGTAATCATATTTTATGTGTTAAATGTGATGTAACCAAGAAAGAGGATTTAAAACACCTGGTTCAGCAAACGCTTGATCATTTTGGAAAAATAGATGTACTGATAAATGGTGCTGGTGTATCAAGTCAATATCCTTTCTGGAAACAGCCTGAAGATGATATAGAAAAATTAATGTATACCAATTATTTCAGTTATGTCATGCTTACAAGATTAGTAGTTCCGTACATGAAAAAAGAAAACAGCGGGCATATTATAAATATAACCAGTGGTTCAGTAATGGTTGACCCTCCCCCAAGAAACTTTATTGTATACACATCCTTAAAAGTTGCACTTCGTGCATTTGCAAAGGGACTTTTCTGGGAAATGAGAGATTTTGGCATAAAAGTAACATCCATTTTTCCTGGAGTTACAGAGACTCCGCTGACTAATAAATTGAGTGAAGTTACATGTGATAGTAATCGCTTATGTTCCACTGAGTCAATAGCAGATACGGTTGCTTTTGCATTGTCTGTTGAAAATAATGTTAACCCATTGGAGTTGTCTGTAATTAATCAAAAAACACCATGGACAAAACCGGTAATCCCATTTAAACAAGATCATCCGAATAAATGAAAAAAGCGGCTCTTTCTTAGATAATGTCCAATATCCAACAATAGGTAACCATATTCGTACGCAGATATTAAAAAGTTGAACATCTCCTGCTCCAAATTATGGTGAAGCACAAGGAGATGAATCAAGATCTGATTTTATACATAAATTAAAAATAGCTATAAAAGAATTAAAGGAAACCAAAGTTTGGATTAAGATTATTATACGCGCTGAGTTAATTAAACCAACAAGCAAGTTGGAACCGTTATTAGAAGAAAATGAGGAATTAATTTCAATAATATGCACCAGCATTAAAACAGCCAGAAGCCACGATAAGTAATTATAAATTTAGCAAGCAAAACTATTTGAAAATTGAACATTTCTTGTTGGATATTCATTTTCTTAGTTTTATATATCTGCACACTCAAAGTGAAAAGGAACCAAAAAGCTCTATGCTCTGCGATGCACATATACATTACATTCCCTCTGAGTTAGGAACTTATACATCCTTTTACAAGGGTGCATGGAATAATAAAGAAGCACTTTATAATCATCTCGACACGAGTAAAATAACCAATGCGCTGCTTGTTTATCCTACAACTGATGCCTATAAAAAACTTACAGATAATAAGAGAATTGCTGAGTTATATAATCATGCAGCACTTAGCTTAAAAAAAGAGAATAATAGAATAAAATCAGCCGGAATACCAGACCTTTCTTCAAAAGCTAAAATGATTGATAGTGCTAAGGAACTTCATAGTAGTGGATTTGCAGCTGTTAGTTTGGCCTCCAGCTATAATGGCTCTTTTTTAGATGAAACTTATTACCCTCTGTTTGAAATATGTCAAGAATTAGAAATGCCTATTCATGTTCATGCACAGACAAATAATCCAATTGGCTTTGATCGATTAAAAGATCCTTTACTTATGCCTGTATTAGAATTTACATTCGATATTTCGATGTCCCTTGGTTATTTGTTAATGAATGGCGTCTTAAGTCGATTTGAAACGAAGTTTATTTTTTCTTCCTTTGGCGGAGTGATGCCTTTTTTGAAAGAGAGACTTGATAAGATTTATACAATGCTTAGAGGGCGAGGTATGGTTAAAGATCTTGGAACCACACCAGGCACACTCTTGAAAAATGTGTATGTAGATACATCCGGTTCGTCATTGAACAATTGTTCAATGGCTATTGATTTATTTGGAGAACAAAACGTGTTGTGGGGATCTGATTATCCTGTTATTGGTGATATGAAGTCTGATTTGAGAAAACTTAATAACTTATCCAAGGATATTCAACAGAATGTTTTAGAGGAAAATTTTAAAAAATTATTCAACTGTTAAATTTTAAGATAAAACGTAGCTCAACCCACCCCTTAATCCCCTCCCAAGAGGGGAACGGAAGGTGCGAGTATCGAACTTTGTTTCATGAGAAGAGCACCGATCTTCGATTTATCGAAGTTTTATCAGTAAGGAACAAGAATAGTTTATCCACGAATTGCACTAATTACTTATTGATATTTTTAATAGAAATCAATAAGTGTCTTTAAATTATTAGTTAGATTAGTTAAATTCGTTGACAAAAAAAGTAGTTTCAAAGGAGATAAAATGGAAAGCCCTTTACTTTATCCGGTAAAACTTGAGGATACGTTTATTCGAGTGCTTGATGAAACTCTTTTACCAAATAGGGTTCACTATATTAAGGTTACTTCTTTAAAGGATGCCTGCTACTGCATTAAAGAGATGAAAACCCGGTCTCTTGGACAGGTGCTGCTGTGTTGCTATTCATTTGTTCTCTTTGAACAAAAAAACTCAATCGAAGAGATTTGTAACCAATTTACAGACATTCGTCCTACATTTGATTTTCCAATGATTGGGGTAATTATTAAAAAAATCATATCAGGAGGAGCTCCCCTTAAACATGCTGTGCTTAGTTTTATTGATTCCTTTGATAAAGCAAGAAGAACAAGAGCATTTAAAATGGCATCACTTTTACCCAAAAATGCAAAGATTCTAACATTATGTAACGTTAAT
Source organism: uncultured Victivallales bacterium (assembly GCA_964523175.1). GTDB lineage: Bacteria > Verrucomicrobiota > Lentisphaeria > Victivallales > GWF2-38-69. The sequence goes on from CAZGAI010000049.1 coordinate 10,108, forward strand.
GGAGATTTGATTTTAATATACAACGAAATGATAAAAATGATAAAAACCGCTTGTTTTTATGTTTCGGAAACACGTCCATATCTACAGGGAACAAGGCTTACCTTCTGGGAGCTAAAAGAAAACAAAATCCCGACTACTTTAATTTGTGATAATCAGGCTGCTCTTTTAATGAAGGAGAAAAAAATCAATTCTGTTGTCGTTGGAGCAGACCGTGCTACAACCAACGGTGATATTATTAACAAGACAGGTACCTATGCATTAGCATGTATGGCTAAATATTTTGAGATACCGTTTTTCTCTTTAACACAATATCCCCGAAATATAAATGTAGATGATATAGAGATAGAAGAACGACCTACAGAGGAACTGTTTATTTACCATAACAATATAGGTAATATTAATGCAATTTATCCTGCTTTTGATATCACAAAAAGCGAATATATAACAAATTCAGTTGAGTTAGTTGTTCAGCAACAGAGAGGGAGGGCTAAATGAATTTATCAGATATAAATGATGCCTTCTTAATTTGCGGTATATTAACAGATGAAGCTATAAATTATTTAAAGTTGAAAAATAATGTAGTTATCCTCCCGGAACACCGTCCTTTTTCGTTTTCTCTAAATCATAACAGGAACTTGCTGGAAGCAAACAAGATTGAATATGTTTTTTGTACTGATAATATGATTGGGCTCCTATTCTATCAGCAGAAAATTAAAGAAATTATTTTTATGTATAATAATAGATCAGAAAAACACTATAAGGCCATCAGCGGGAGTTTCTATTTTTTAGTGTTGGGATTTTTACATAAATGTGAAGTTAAAAAGTTTCATTGTAATCAGATTTATATTCAAAACAATGAATCTGTTCTGAATATAAATAGTAAAGAAATAATAAACAACATAAATCAGGACACTTATTGCTTAGGTTATGATTTAGAAAAAATACCCTTAAACTCTTTTTCTAAACTTATATCATAATAATGCTTCTTGATGAAAGAGTAAATAACAAATGACAAGCGTCAAAACTCAAATAAATTCAAAAATTTAATATCCAAATTCTAAACATTCTGGTATTACTTTTTTTGTTTTGATAATTGAATTTTGCTTAATTGATATTTATTTGTTATTCGTAAATTGTATTTTGTTGATTTGCTTTGCGAGCAAAGTCAGCATTAAAGAATTATTGAAAGATAGTAATATGAAAAATAATAATATAGGTTACTGGGCAGAGAAATTATATGAACAAAAATATGTGCTTGGCAGATGTGGAAATATCTCAAAAAGACTTGATGACGACAATATAGAAATTACTTCACATGACTGTTATTTAGGGCATCTTGAAGATAAAAACATTTTAAAATCTGATTTGAAAGGAACAGTTCTTGGCAGTGCAGGAACACTTACAAGTGAAAAAAATATCCATTTAGCGGTTTACAAATCACTGCCGGAGATAGAAGTGGTAATTCATGCTCATCCAGGGTATACAAATGCCCTGTTTTATACAGGAATCCCTTTTAATCATTACTCAATGGAAACACGGTTTTATTTGGGAAATGTACCGGTGATTCCACAAAAGACTGTAACGATTGAAGTAGAACCGGTTATTGAAGCGTTAAAGAATAATAATATTGTTGTTTTAAAAAATCATGGAGTTATTGCAGTCGGGAAAACATTTTTAGAAGCATTTTCACTAATTGAAATTTTAGATGAACAATGTAAAATCAATATTGCAATGGCAAATAAATCACAAATGAAAGATGATGCTACAAGAAATAACAAACCTGATACTCCTAAAGATAAAATTTTCAAAATGTTATCTAAAGAACATGTGTCTGAACTTACGAATTTAGTGAATAATGATGAAGAAGTTCAAAAGCTAGGTAAGCAATATTCAATGTCATTGAGTCTTGCTGTTGTAAATGAAGATACAGGTGATTCAATGTATTTTAAATATCTAAATGGCAAAATTATTGATGCAAATAATGCTAGTGACGCAGAATTTGTAATTATAGGAAAGACAGATATTTTAAGAAAAGTTTTTAATAGAGAAATTGACCCATTTGTTGCTTCTACTCAGGGCAAAGTAAAAATAAAAGGTGATTTTAGTAAAATGGGTAAATGGTATCCAGTCATGGTAAGAACATTTAAATTATGGGAATTAGCTCCTGTAAAATAGATGTTGAGCTTTTAAATATCCAACAAGAAATATCCAACAAGAAATATCCAACCGAAGAAGGAATAAGAAATAGAGGTTGTGATAATCTTAACTTGGACATTGGGCGTTCCCTGATGGTTATTGATTATTCAGTTTTTTTTGTTCCAGCTTTGCTGGTTTTTTTTTAAACCCACAATGTGCATTTAAATTTTGCAAATGGGTTTAAGCTGTTTATTTATAAAAGGTCTTACAATGGAAAAATATAAGTATTATGTAAATGGACAATTCTGTGATATTGGTGTAGAAATTCCAGTTGTTAATCCCTTTGACGGCACTCAGATTGCATCAATAATAGAGACACCTCCTGAAATGTTGAAAAGTACATTACAAACAGCCCGTAAAGCTGTTGATATTTGGAAAAAAAGAAGTTTCAAAGAACGATCAGTAATACTTAAAGAAATAGAGAAAATCATACTTGATAACCTTTGCGAACTTGGACACTTAGAAACTGAGGAAATCGGTAAAGCATTCAAAGAGTGCCTATTTGTTGATATCTCCCTAGGAGCTCAATGCTTTGAGTATTATGCCTCATTTCTTGAAACACTCTGTGAAGAGAGTATTTCAAACAGGAACGGTATTGATTTATTACAGTATGATCCATTTGGAGTAGTAGGTGTATTTTTACCATATAATGTACCTATTATGAGTTTCGGTTTTACATGCGCAGCGGCATTAGCAGCAGGAAATGCTTTAATAATAAAGCCTTCAGAATTTGCATCACTGTCAATTTTAAAACTTATAGATTTGATAAAATCCTTAGATATACCCAAAGGATTAATTAATGTTGTCACCGGCAAAGGTGAGACCATTGGAGCTGCACTTGCAGAAAGTGAAATTGATATGATCTCCTTTACAGGAAATCGTG
>CAZGAI010000050.1:0-13131 GCA_964523175.1 uncultured Victivallales bacterium
ACATTTTTGTATTGCAACTATTTTTGATATCTAGCATAAATTTTAAAGTTTAAGAAATTAAACTTATGTCAAGAATAAATTTTATTTAAAAAACAACAAAAGGAAGGTAAAGCTATGAATAGCTATGTAAGTGAAGTCCTTAACAATCTACATGCGAAGTATCCTTGGGAAAATGAATTTTTGCAGGCAGCAACTGAAGTTCTATCATCTCTAGGCCCAGTTATGGAAAGAGATAATGGATATGAGAAAAATAAAGTTCTTGAAAGAATTACAATTCCTGAGCGTATTATTACTTTTAGGGTATCATGGCTTGATGATAATAACAATGTTCAGGTAAATACTGGGTATCGTATTCAGTTTAATAGTGAAATTGGCCCATTTAAAGGTGGTCTTAGATTTCACCCTAGTGTTAATTTAAGTATTTTGAAATTTCTTGGTTTTGAACAGATTTTCAAAAACAGTTTGACTGGACTTGCTCTTGGCGGCGGTAAAGGTGGTAGCGATTTTGACCCTAAAGGGAAGTCGGATTTTGAAGTAATGAGATTTTGTCAGAACTTTATGAGGGAACTTTATAGGCATATTGATGCTGACACAGACGTTCCTGCTGGAGATATAGGTGTAGGCGGTCGTGAAATAGGCTACTTGTATGGACAGTATAAGAAAATTGAAAATATGCATACCAGTGTATTAACAGGAAAAGATATAAGTTGGGGCGGAAGTTTAATCCGTCCAGAAGCTACAGGATATGGTGCTACTTATTTAGCAGCTGAAATGCTTAAAACAAGAGATCAGAGTTTTGAAGGCAAAACAGCTCTTGTTTCAGGTTCTGGAAACGTAGCACAGTACACTGTCGAAAAAATAATTCAACTTGGTGGAAAAGTTGTTTCTGTATCAGACTCCGGTGGTACTATTATTGATAGAGATGGTATTGATGAAGAAAAACTTCAGTTTGTTATGGAGTTAAAAAATGTTAAACGCGGACGTATTCGCGAATATGCTGATAAATATTCATCAGCTGAATACTGCGAAGGCAAAAGACCTTGGGGTCTTGTTTCAGCTGAAGTAGCTATGCCGTCAGCAACTCAGAACGAAATCAGTGGAAGTGACGCAAAAGCTCTTGTTGAAAACGGTTGTATTGCTGTATCTGAGGGAGCAAATATGCCTTCAAGTCCTGAAGCTGTTGAAGTATTCCTTAATAATAATGTTCTCTTTGGTCCTGGTAAAGCTGCAAATGCTGGTGGAGTAGCGGTATCCGGTTTAGAAATGGCGCAAAATGCCCAAAGAATTAATTGGACACATGAAAAAGTTGATAGTGAACTTCAAGGTATCATGGTAAATATTCATAAAATCTCTGCAGATGCTGCTGAAGAATACGGGACACCTGGTAACTATGTTAATGGAGCAAATATTGCTGGATTTAAAAAAGTTGCCGGCGCAATGATTGCTATGGGAATTTAATAATCTTCTAAATCGGTTTTAGTTAATGCTTCATACAAGGTATTGCTATACCTAGAAATTTTTAACTAAAACTGTTTTTTTATTTTAACAAATTGGTGAAAAATGAATAGGAAATATGATAATCAGGGAAAACTTCGTATTCCTGTGGCTGAGCAAGTCTATATTCCTGAAGGGAAAGTGGAAACCGAGAGCGGAAACGTTATTATTGATGAAGCTTACTGCCCTAACGGGCATGATTTAATGAGCAATATTACAATTAATGGTCACAAGGGTATTCACTTAATATATTCTACACTGGAAAGCAATCATGAAGTAGATCTTGTTCTTTCTCCAGTTATTGGAAGAACAGATAAAATTATTTTATCAGGAGAACCATTTCGTGATGGTGAAATTGTAAAAATTTTATGTCCAGTTTGTCGTGATGAGCTTCATGTTCTTGTTCCTTGCGAGTGTGGAGGCCCGGTATATATTTTCTATTTGGATAGAAACTTGAGACATCAATATGGGCAGTCATTTTGTTCTAAAATTGGTTGTTCCAAGGCAAGCCAGCTTAAGTATTCGCAAGAAGTTCTGTCAGATTTTATTAAAGACAACAGCTTTTGATCAGTTTCACATTAAAATTATAATTAACTTTTCGCGCCTAATTTTTTTAATTAGGCGCGAAATATATAAGCACAAAAATTACAAATCTGTAATTTTCTTTTTGAGATGAATATATTTATTAGTATAATTTATATAATTATGCTAATATATTGTAATACTATTCAAATCAGCATTTTCTTAAATGTACGGGAATTTTTTTAACTTGTTTATAGACAGCAAAGTTATATTTCAAAATCAGATGAAACATTAAAACAAGTTTAACTTGTCTATATTTTACTACTAACCTCTACTGCTAAATGTTGAAAAATTAAGTCAAAATAGTTAAACAATTCAATATTAAAAAAAATGAAAGGTAAAGCGATGAAAAAGCAGGGAATATTTTTGCTTCTAACTATCACATTTCTACTAGTAACTACAGGCTCTCTTTTTGGAGCTGATACTGAGTCAAATAATATAATTTCCGAGATCGTAAACGTTCAGAAATATAATAGAGCAATACATGTTATGGCTATGCTATTGGTAGGTTTTGGCTTTCTGATGGTGTTTGTAAAAAAATATGGACGTTCTGCTCTTACTGCAACATTTCTTTTAGTTAGTGTAGCAATACCCATGTATTTTATTGTTACTGGTGGATCTAATGGCGATATAGATAAGTTAATTCTCGCTGAATTTGGTGGTGCAGCGTTGCTGATATGTGCAGGTTCAGTTTTAGGCCGTCTTAAAATGATACAATATATTATATTAGGAATATTGTTTATTCCATGTTATGCATTTAATGAATGGATTGTTCTTTCCGGAGGGTTTGGTTTAATTGCAAAAGATGTTTTTGTTGACACAGGAGGTTCAATTGTAATTCATTCCTTTGGTGCACTTTTTGGTTTGGGAGCTATAATCTCGTTAACAACAAAAAAAGAATATGAAACACCTGTTGATTCAGATGAAACAAGTGATAGATATTCATTGCTGGGAAGTATGGCGTTATGGGTTTTCTGGCCTAGTTTTTGTGCAGCATTAGTACCGCCAGCAGATATTCCTATAACTGTTATTAATGTTGTACTGGCCCTTTGCGGATCAACATTAGCAACATATTTTGCATCTTCTTTCTTTAGAAAAAAAGTTTCTGTTGAAGACATAGCAAATGCGGCTCTCGCCGGCGGAGTAGCTATTGGCTCTACGTGCAACCACACTACTCCTACGATTTCATTTATAATTGGCCTTATTGCAGGTTTACTCTCAACGTTTGGTTTTGCTGTTCTCAAAGAAAAAATACAGCATCTAATTAAAAAAACAGACACATGCGGAGTTCTCTATTTACATGGTTTACCTGGACTTCTCGGAGGACTCGCTGCACTTGTAGTTGTAAAAAGCGTTAATCCATCAGCTCAAATATTTGGAATTATTATTACAGTTATTATATCGTTTATTTCGGGATTGATCGTTGGAAAAATAGTAACTATACTGGGCAGGGTTGCTGTTCCATATGATGATAAAGAAGAACTCGAAGTTGAATAATAGATAAACATAATAAGTGTGTAAAAATGGGTAAGTATAAATTTGTTGCAGAAAGTCTACCAAATATTCCATGGGAAAAGTGTAGTGAAGGTTCAGATAAAGCTATCTGGAGAAGCACAAAAAATCCAATAATACCAAGAGATTTGCTTCCTACCTCCAACAGTATTTTTAATAGTGCGGTTGTTCCATACAACGGAGAATTTAGAGGTGTGTTCAGATGTGACGACAATAGACGGGAAATGCTGATACACAGTGGTAAAAGCAAAGATGGAATTAATTGGGAAATCAACCCAATAAGATTAAACTTTATTAGTGAAAACCCTGATATTTCTGAATTTGAATATGGATATGACCCCCAGAGTAGTTAAAATTGATGACAAGTATTGGGTAACTTGGTGCAATGGAGATCATGGTTATACAATTGGAATAGCGTATACGTATGATTTTGAAAAATTCTACCAAATGGAAAATGCTTTTTTACCATGGAATAGAAACGGAGTATTATTTCCAAGGAAAATAGATGGCAGATATGCTATGTTGAGTCGACCCAGTGATACAGGGCATACTCTTTTTGGTGATATATTTTATAGCGAAAGTCCAGACATGACATTTTGGGGTAAGCATCGTTTTGTGATGGCTCCAACGGCAGGCTGGCAGAGTAAAAAAATTGGTCCAGGGCCTATACCTATAGAAACATCAGAAGGGTGGTTAATGATATACCATGGAGTGCTAAATTCGTGTAATGGCTTTGTATACAGTTTTGGCTCAGCACTGCTTGACCTGGTAAAACCATGGAAAGTAATTGCCAGGTCTGAACCTTATTTATTGTCTCCGCAGAAACTTTATGAGTGTGTCGGAGATGTACAAAATGTTGTATTTCCATGTGCAGCGCTATGTGATGGCGATACAGGCAGGTTAGCTATTTACTATGGTGGAGCCGATACAGTAACATGCATGGCATTTACCACTATAGATAAAATTGTAGACTTTACTAAAGATAACTCAAAAATCTAAAATGGTTGAAGTTTCGAATTAGAACATCTCTTCTAAGCTAATCCGCTTATACCTATACCAACATTCATGTTATTTCCAATATTTCTATTTTTGTTATGCCACATAATTTTTTTAAAGTAACTTTTTAATTCATCAATGTTATTAAAAGGGATTTTGACCTGTCCAATAATTTTATTTGCCCATTTTCATACCAGCTCAACGGGGTTATATTCAGATGAATGAATTCAATAAAACTTTCAGCATTCCCTCTTTTTGAGCTCTTCCAGTAAAAAGATTTTGTTTTTAAATTTAAGGCTCCAAAGATTGTGCAGTCCTGCCTTTTCTTTGGAGTTGGTAGGGATAAAATGTTCTCCTTTTTTATTATTGAATTGATAATAAACTCGTACCTTCCATTACGGCGTCACCCTCTTTAACAAAAATTTCTTTGACTATTCCGTTGGTTGTGGCCTGTATTTCGTTCTGCATTTTCATAGCTTCCAGCAGCATAATAGTGTCTCCAAGTTTTACCTTATCACCAACCTTACAGTGAATTTTTATAATACTTCCCGGTATAGGGGCTGTTATGCCTCCCAAATGACTTGTGCCGGGCTTAGAAGTTTTTTGATTGTCTGAAAGTGCTGTATTTATTACCTTAGGAACTGTTAAGACCGGTGTTTTTTTAACTTCCTGCTTTAATGTTACATCATAACTAACACCGTTTATTTCTACGGTTATCTGATTATCAATTAATGATTTAATATCTGCCTGATATTCATTGCCATTTATTTCGAATTTGAACTGTTTCATTTTATTTTTTCCTGTTATATACATCATTCCAATCATTCAGCATTATTACTTTTCCGCTATTTACCCAGGGCGAAAAAGGCTCTGTAACTTTCTGCATAGTTAATAATTTTTTCTGTTTGCTATATAATTGATCATTAAGGTATATGCTAATAGCTACAGCGGCTGCAATTTCACCTGAAGCTTTATTCTTTGTTTTATTCTCATCGAAAACATTTTTATGAATATTATTTTTTACGTCAGAAGATGCTGATTTTTTAAAAACGAGAAACATAATACCAAAGGCTAATAACCCTGTACAAGCTCCGGTTATACCTGCAATTACTAGTGTCCATATCATATAAACTACCTCCTATTAAAGGGTTCTTATAATGGGATATTTCCGTGTTTTTTAGGAGGACTTGAATCTCTCTTAGAAGACAGTACTTCAAGAGATTTTATAAGACGTGTTCTCGTTTGTGATGGTTTTATTATATCATCAATATAGCCTCTTTTTGCTGCTTGGTATGGATTAGCGAATTCTTTTTTGTAGAACTCAATTTTTTCCTTAATGGTCTTTTCAGGATCTTCAGAGTTTTCAATATCTTTTGAAAAAATAATTTCAGCCGCTCCTTCTGCTCCCATAACTGCAATTTCGGCGGTTGGCCATGCAAAATTTATATCTCCATCAATATGCCTAGAGCTCATAACACAATAAGCTCCTCCATAAGCCTTTCTGGTAATTACAGTGACTTTAGGAACTGTAGCTTCGGCGTATGCGTAGAGAAGTTTTGCTCCATGTGTTATTATTCCCCCGTATTCCTGTGCTGTTCCGGGTAGAAATCCAGGAACATCAACGAATGTGACAAGAGGTATATTAAAAGCATCGCAGAATCTTACAAACCTTGCTGCTTTTCTCGAAGCATTTATATCCAGAACCCCGGCAAGATAGTTAGGTTGATTTGCAATAATACCACAGCTTTTCCCATTAAACCTAGCAAAACCAATAATTATATTTCGAGCATATAGAGTATGAACTTCTAGAAAATCTTTATTATCAATTACAGATGTGATAATATCTTTCATATCATAAGGAACATTTGGATTTTCAGGTATTATTTTATTTAATTCTTCATCTTCACGATTTTGAGGGTCACTGCAGGGGTGAATTATTGGTTCAGACATGTTATTCTGTGGAACATAACTCAAAAGTTTTCTTATAATCTGGAGAGCATTTGTTTCACTTTCAGCTGCGAAATGTGCATTACCACTTTTGCTTGAATTTACAATAGCTCCACCAAGTTCTTCAAACCCAACATCTTCATTTGTCACAGTTTTTACCACTTTTGGTCCTGTAACGAACATTGAGCTTGTATTTTTTACCATTATATTAAAATCCGTAATTGCTGGAGAATATACCGCACCTCCAGCACATGGGCCTAGTATTGCTGAAATCTGAGGAATAACGCCCGAATATTTCACATTTTTCAGGAATATTTCGCCGTATCCAGCGAGGCTTTCTATACCTTCCTGAATTCTAGCCCCACCGGAATCATTAAGCCCTATAATGGGAGCTCCGACTTTTACGGCCATGTCCATTATTTTTATGATTTTTTCTGCATAAGTTTCTGATAATGAACCACCAAAAACAGTAAAATCCTGTGCAAAAATAAAAACGGTTCTTTTATCTATCATGCCATATCCGGTAATTACACCATCTGAAGGGAATTGCTGTTTTTCCATTCCGAAATTTTTACATCTGTGTTCTTTTAACAGATCAAATTCCTCGAAACTTCCTTCATCTAATAATAGCTCTACTCTTTCTCTAGCACTCAATTTACCCTTAGAGTGTTGCTTGTCAATTCTCTTTTGGCCTCCTCCAAGTGTAGCTCTGGCCTTACGTTCTTCAAGCTTCAAAATAGCAGTATCTGTTTTCACTTTTTATGTCCCTTATAAAAAATATTTATGATTATAATTACTTTGTTTTATGCTGTCGCAATAAGCGTTGTGTTTATATATTATTTGATTTTTTATACAATGGAATTTTATTAGTGGATAAAACGGGGTTATATGGACTACATTGGCTGTCTATGCAGAATAATTGATATTGTGCCCCCCAGCAGCATAGCTATGCAAAAAGCAATTATATCATAACCTTTGTTAGTTATTCAATTTCGTTTGGGTCAAGGTTAAGGTCAACTAATTTCAAAAAATCAGCTTTTTCTTTAATATCCATCGATTTATATTCGCCGGTGAGATCTGCTGCTTAGTAATGTCATACCGTAAGTTACTAATGCTCCTGTAAATGTTATTAATATTCCAAGGACGATAAATTTAAATCCATATTTTAACAGTACAGTCTTAAGGTCTTTAGCAGCCAGGAGCCCAACTGCAGCAACAAACAATATTTAATGACATTGTAAAATAACCTTTAGGTATAACCCCGGTTATTATGAAAACCTGTACCGTAGTATAATATTTATCCACTTAATTAAAAGAGTTGGCTTACTTTATAACTAAAAACTTTGTTAAATCAAATATCATTTATTATTTTCCTCGGTAGTTTTTGAAATAATATAATCCTTGTTAATATTATTATAAAAACATACCATCTAGTTAGTGCTCGTCTGGAAAGTATATCTGGGCTCAGTTATCAGTTAAAAGTGATTAGTTATCAATATAGTTATCGCTACTTATAAGTTTTACAGAGAAATATAAAAAAACTTATTACTGATAACTGTTTACTGCTCACTTTTGAAAGAAAACCTTTTCAGACGACTCTAGCTATAGTTTTCCAATTCTTTTTAAGAAGCCCAGGACATCCCCGGAGTTAGTTCCGCTTTCCTCCACCATTCGCCTGGCTTCATTCATTTTATCAAGTTTGTGACCCTGTAAAACGACATGCTGCTCAAGAGATTTTTTAATTCTATTGCGAGTGTATTTATCTGATACGTTTTTAAAGTCTTCAACCAGTTCGCGTGGTTTTCTGGAATATAGCATGGAAACGGTAATTTGTGGTTGAGATAGTTCAGGATTATGAACTACACCATAGACCGGAGCAATATCATCAGTTGCAAAATAGTCAAGAATATCGTAAAATTTTGGAGTAATTGACTCATCAGGTAATTCTACTAGAAACATTACTTCAATAGGTCTCTCAGGTGTTAGCAGCAAGCTGTTGAAATTTGCTTTTAACTGTTCCTCAAACGGCCTTTCAGTGTCCCAGGTAAATTGTGTGAAGTGGTTGAAATAAGGCTTTGATTTAAACAGGTCAAAATCTTCAAAATCAATATGACCATCAAGAAGCTTGTACATTTCACCTTTAACCGGAATTGATAGAAAAGAATTAAAAGAGTCAACTATCATTTGATTGTAGTTTTTCTCTGCTATACGGCCTTCAAATTTTAATTTGTTTGAAAACAGTACTATATTGCCAGTGTTACAGCTATCAATTACTGATGAAACAGGGCCTCCTAAAAATTCAATTGTGTTTTCAACATACTCAGATGACTCTCTGTTCAGGTAGGGTAAAATAAAAGCAAACACTGTTCTATCCTCAAGAATTACCTGCTCTTCCAGTGTAGCGATATTTTCTAATAATACAGATGTAATACCGTTTCCTGTTCCTCCACCTGTTGATGAAAAAATAATATTTCCTTTAATAAGGCTTTTAAGTTCTTCACTAATTGAGACAAATGCTTCCATGCCAATAGCTGGATTCTTCCCCGAGCCTCTCAATTGTCCCCTGGCAGAGTGTGTAACTGCAAGAATTTTATTACTGGCTTCAATCTTCGTTAATTCGAGTTCGGAAACATTAACAATTGTACAGTCGCCATTTGAGGCTAATGAAGCCAATTTTCCTCCTGCACCACCAATTCCTATATTCATTTAGCTACCTCCAGAAACATAGATTTTTTGATTTGATAACTACCTTTTGCTATTAAAAATTCCAGCGCTTTTGCGCCATGTTTAGTTATATAAATATTTTTACGGTTACTGTCACCGTTAATTCCTATAAAGCATAGCGCGGCAAGAGATTCTACAAACGAAACAGCACTTTGTTTCGTTCTAGTAGCACCAATAAATTTTAAATCATCAAAAATATTGGTGATATTATACCCTTTTCCTTTACCCTCCGCTAATGCGGCCCAGTAAAGAATGTGAAAATGCGCCTCTTTGAGATTTGTAATCTGCTTTTCGAATAACTCGTTCATATTTCCTTAAACTCTTTTGACTAAAAAGCATATTTTAACAGTTTTCTGAAAAAACTTTATATATAAAAAATATACCACAATAATATAAAAATCAAACTGTTTTTATATTTTACTATACATAACTATAGTAAAATAGAGTGTAGTATAGTAAAATAAATACAAAAATATAACGCATTTATAGGCACGGAATAGTAAATGAAAGATTGTTTATTTACTATTAAATTCTGAATTATAATAAAGATATGCCTATTTGTATTTATATAGTACACTGTAGTATACTATATAATAAAGCATAAAATTTAGAATATGATTGTAAGGTCAGATAGAAAACAACTTAAACTAAAAATTTATAACAATGGAAGATAAAATATTGAAACAATAACGGAAATAGGATATAACCATGGAAATTATGGATACTGAAATTATAAAAAATAAACACAATGGAGCAATGATGGTTCTGCTGATGGTATTCCTGGCTGCAGGAGGAATATGTGGGGAAAAATAATCGGTGTACTATTTGGGGAAGTCGGAGCTTTACGTGCATTTATGGTTTTATTGATTCCTTTGTACGTTCTCTGGGGCGCTGTTTTACTATTTAATATATTTGATAAGAAGATAGATAGAACAATAGAGAGACAGCATAGTGAACTTGATTAAATTTTTTATACTAAATATCTAGAAATTCGGGCAGAATAGTTTATATAAAGAAGAAATAATGGATAAGTAAAAAGAATAAAAAAAGCTCCCCGGAAAACCGGAGAGCTTTAGTGTTTTAGGTTATCATGTATTAATTACATAATGGATCCCATGTTTTTGAAGAACTTAAAGCGCTTCTTAGCATCTGCTTCTGCTTCTGCGTATAGCCCTTCAGCTAAGCTAGGAGCAGTTTTCTTTAATGCTGTATAACGACGTTCAGCTTTAATAAATTCCTGGAAGTTTCCAGTAGGCTCTTTAGTTTCCCATATATATGGTTTTTCAAGAGCAGGGTTGTAGCGATATAAAGGCCAGTAACCGCATTGAACTGCAAGTTTCTGCCTTTCCTGCGTCTTCATCATATCAATTCCATGAGCGATACATGGTGAATAAGCTAATATGATTGAAGGGCCTTTGTGTGCACCGGCTTCCTGGAAAGCTTTCAATGTCTGATTTCTATTTGCCCCAAGAGCAATAGACGCTACATAGACATCACCATAAGTCATACACATAAAACCTAAATTCTTTTTAGGTTTTCTCATACCGGCATTAGCAAAACCGGCAACAGCAGCTATTGGGGTAGCTTTTGAAGCCTGTCCGCCGGTATTTGAGTATACTTCAGTATCTACAACAAGAATATTAATATCTTTACCGGAAGCTACGACATGGTCAAGTCCGCCGAAACCTATATCATTAGCCCATCCGTCACCTCCGATTGCCCATATACTCTTGTCTACGAAATAGTCCTGAAGTTCTTGAATTTTTTCCATTACAGGTTTTATTTCGCCCTCAGCGTTTGGAACTGCTTCCGCTAACAATTTCTTGATTTTTTCCTGAGCCTGAATAGCGTCATCTTCAACGCTGTTCCATAAAGCCATGCAGTTTTTCAACGCGGCAGTACTCTCTTCGCATGGAATACCAATTTCGAGAGCTTTTTCAACATTCATTTTTAGTTGTTTGCGATTACTGTCAACAGCAAGACGCATACCAAAAGCATATTCAGCATTGTCTTCAAATAGTGAATTAGCCCATGATGGTCCATGGCCGTTTTCGTCATGACAATATGGTACTGTCGGGAATGTACCACCATAAATAGAAGAACAGCCGGTTGCATTACCGGCAATCATACGATTACCATAAAGCTGTGACATTATTCTAACGTATGGGGTTTCTCCGCATCCTGCACACGCTCCTGAGAATTCAAACAGTGGCTGTTTAAACATTGCACCCTTGAGAGAATTGATGTCAACACCATCGAATACTTTTTCAGGAAGATCGTCAAAGAATATGTAATTGTCTTTTTCTCCTGCGGCTTTTTCTGTTTCAAGAGAACTGAATTCTAATGCTTTAGTTTTAGCAGGACATGTTTCTACACAAACACCGCAACCTGTACAGTCATCAACATAGACTTGAATTTTATAGGCCAAGTCTTTATCATTTTTAGTCTTGGATTTAAGTGTTGTAAATGTAGCAGGGGCTTTTGCCAGGTCTGCAGGAGCAATTTGTTTGGCTCTCATTACAGCATGTGGACAGCAGTTTACGCACTGATTACATTGAATACAGTTTTCTGAAATCCATTTTGGAATACGAGGCCCGATACCGCGTTTTTCAAGCCTCGATGTAGCTGTTGGAACAGTTCCGTCAAAAGACATTTTCGAAACAGGAATATCATCACCTTTAAGATGAATAGTAGGCTTAATAACTTCTCTGGCAAATGCAGATGCATCATCAGGTATAAGTATTGGAGCTGGGAAAGATTTAGTAATTGTTGAAGGAACTTCAACCTGAGTTAAAGCATCAGATGCTTTATCAACAGCGGCACAGTTCATCTTAATTATATCTTCACCTTTTCTGCTATAAGCTTTTTTAATTGACTTTTTAATCAACTCAATTGCTTCTTTTTCAGGTAATATGCCTGAAATTTTAAAGAAAGCAGCCTGCATAACAGTGTTAACTCTTTCACCTAATCCTGCAGCTTCAGCAATTTTTTTAGCATCAATATTGTAAAACTTAATTTTCTTATTGATGATAGTTTCCTGCATATCTTTAGTAAGGTGATTAAAAACTTCAGAGCTGTCAATTTCAGAGTTAAGAAGGAAAGTTCCGCCTTCTTTAATTCCTGCCAGCATATCATAGCGACCAATATAGGCTGCATTGTGACAAGCTACAAAGTTAGGGTGAGTAACTAAGTAAGGACTTCGAATTTTTTCTTTCCCGAAACGAAGATGAGATACTGTAATACCATAGGATTTTTTTGAGTCATAAACAAAATAACCCTGAGCATTCATATCAGTGTTATCACCGATAATCTTTATTGAGTTTTTATTGGCTCCAACAGTACCGTCAGAACCTAAACCCCAGAACATACATCCGATAGTCTCGGGGTGTTCTGTGTTAATTATATCATTAACAGGAATTGAAAGATTTGACACATCATCATTAATACCAACAGTAAAGCTATGGAAAGCAGCGCCATCAAGATGGTCAAATACAGCTTTCACCATGGAAGGAGTAAATTCTTTACTTGACAGACCGTAACGTCCACCAATAATTTTAATTCCTTTCCCTTCAAGAGCAGCTACAACATCCATATAAAGAGGTTCACCGATTGAACCCGGTTCTTTGGTTCTGTCAAGAACTGCAATTTTTTTAACAGAAGCAGGAACTGAATCAATAAAGGCCTTGACAGAGAACGGACGATAAAGTCTAACCTTAATAGCTCCGACTTTTTCGCCGTTGGCAACCAGGTATTCGACAGCTTCATCAATTGTATCTGTGCCGGAGCCCATTGCAATAACGATTTTTTCAGCATCAGGCGCACCGACATAATCAAAAAGGTGATATTGACGGCCGACTTTTTTAGCAAGCTTATCCA
>CAZGAI010000051.1:0-13060 GCA_964523175.1 uncultured Victivallales bacterium
ACAGCATCACTTAAAGTATGTTGAACTGCCGGACCAGATAAATCTAAGTGACCCGAAGTATAGTGATTTTTATAAGAAAGCAGACATAAAAATTTCAGGAAACAAACCCGGAACTTTTATTGCAAAAAAAGGCGCTCCTATGTTGTATGGGGTAACAATACCCAAAAATGCCGGTAATCCTGAACTTGCGCTGAAGTTTGTTGAGTTTCTACTGAATAAAAATGAAGGTTTAAAAATCATGGAGAAAAATGGGCAACAATCAGTAGTTCCATCGTACTCTAAAACATATAATGAAGTCCCGGCAATCCTGAAAAAATTTGCGTTAAAATAATTCTCTTTCAGGAGAATATTTTTCAGAAGGTTATGCATGTTCCCAAGCAGTACTTATGGCCTTTGCAGATGAAATTGGAATTGACATGGATACTGCAAAAAAAATCTTCTATACTTTCGTCGGCAAAGCGAAGCGATAACACTCTACCGTTTACGGTATACATTTGCCGGAGGAATGGGGAGAATGAAAAAAACATGCGGGGCTTTAACCGGAGCATTTATGGTATTAGGAATGAAGTATGGAAATTCTGATCCAAAAGATTTAGAGGCTAAGCTTAATGCATGCGACATGGTTCGCAAAACTTACTGCAAAATTTACAGAAAAACACAGTACGGCAGAATGTGCTGAACTTTTAGATAAATATGTTACTCAGGATGCTGACAACCAGAAGGTCATCTGCTGCGGGCTTGTAAAAGACGCCACCAATAGGCTTGAGGAATTACTTAATAAAAATTTACATCAAAACGGAGCAAACCTGATAAACAATAACACACAGAAAATATGTAAATATCAGACTTCCAAAAGTTCCAAACAACGCCCACCCCCAGGATGATTCTTTTGCCATTGCTACTACTGTTACGAAGCAAGGAGCATAGAGTAAAATAAAAATAAATAGACTTATTACTGCAGGCAGACTCCATGCAGGATCAGATGCCAATCTGCTTCCCAGGTTACTAGTCCTAACATCTGCAGGTAAAGCTTTAACACTTGCTTCTGAACTTTCTACAGTTGTATCGGGTGTAGTATCACCCAATGAATATGCTATCGATAGTGTTGATATTATCACTTCTTTGGCTGCAAACCCACCAATTAAAGCAATGTTGGCCTGCCAGGGAAATCCGGCATATTTAGTTAAATGTTCGAGCCACACACCCATCCTGCCACCATAAGAATATTTTAAAGCTAACATCTGCTGATCACTTTCTATATTACTAAGTTTATTTTTAAACAAAGCTTTACCCTTTATTTCATTATTAGCATTAGCAGCCTGTGCTACTGCAGTTTCTCTCAAGGCATCAAAACTGTCTTTTTGAGATTGAGGAAGTTGAGGAAATGTAATCAAAACCCACATTAATATTGAAATTACAAAAATTACAGTTCCCGCTTTTTTGACAAACTGCCAAACACGGTCCCATGTATGCGTAGCAACACCATATAATGTTGGCAACCTATACGGAGGTAGCTCCATAATAAACGGCATAGACTCTCCACGAATAATTGTAGTGCGAAGAATCCATGAAACAATTAGAACAACAAACCAGGCACCTAAGGTTAAAATAAGCATAACCGTAGTTTCATGTCCAGGAAAAAAAATCTCTGCAAGCATCAAAAATACTGTAGTTTTAGCCCCGCATACCATAAACGGAGCTGTTAAAATAGTTGTAAGCCGTTCTTTTGGACTTCTAAGAGTTCGTGCAGCCATAACAGCGGGAACAGCACATCCCCCGGGAATACCTCCTGCTATAATAAAAGGCATTACTGATGCTCCATGCAAACCAAAGGTTTTCAATAATTTATCAAGCATATATGCCACTCTGGCCATATATCCTAGGTCTTCAAGAAAACAGAGCATAGCAAACATTATCAGTATCAAAGGTGCAAAACTCATAACTGCACCTACACCATCAATTATTCCTGAGACAACAAGAGATCGTAACAGTTCATTCTCTATAAATTTATTACCCAACTGTCCAAGCAGATCGAATCCATCCTGCAGCCAGCTTTGAGGATAAGCTCCTATTTGAAAAGTAAGCCAAAACATAAGGTATAAAACAGCTACCATTACTATAGGGCCTAAGAACCTTTGTGTAAGAGCTTTATCTAATTTTTCAGAAAGGCTGCGTTTGAAACTATATTCTCTTGCAATAACACCCTGCTTGAGAAGTGCCTGAATATACCCGTACCGATAATCAGCAATCATTGCCTCAGGATATGTATTCAAAGTTTTCTCAATATGTATATCAATTTTTTTTACCAAACCTAGTAATAAATTATGAACTTCTTTATTCTCATGCCTGCCTTTTTTGAGAATATTCTCATCCCCTTCGAGATATTTTATTGCTAACCATCTTGACGGATATTTGCCTGTTAAAAATGATTCATTTTCAATTATTTCAAACATTTCTGAAATAACGGGATCTAAATCAGAACCGTAGGATATCTCAAAAAAATTACTCTCTTTCACAGGTTTTTTATCTGCAACTTCAATGATTGCATCTAATAATTCATTCTTGCCTATCCCCTTGCGAGCTATACACCTGATGACTGGTACCTGCAATAGCTTTGAAAGAATATCGCTATCAATATGGATCCCTTTTCTTTTTGCATCATCCATCATATTAAGGCCAACTACAACTGGGACGCCAATCTCAAGCAATTGTACAACTAGATACAGACTGCGCTCAAGAGCAACCGCATCAAGCATGCAGACAACAACATCAGGTTTTTCATTGATTATTACATCTCTGGCAACGATTTCTTCCATTGAGTAGGAAGTTAGGGAATAGGTTCCCGGTAGATCAATGAAATTGATTTTGTGACTCTTGCTTTTATGATATCCTTCCATGCGCTCTACTGTTATGCCGGGATAATTTCCAACTCGCGCAGAAGAACCTGTAATAGCATTGAACATAGTGCTTTTTCCACAATTAGGCTGTCCTGAAAGCGCTACTACTATTTTTTTTCGAACCATATATTAATCCTCTACATCGCAGGTAATATGATCAGCTTCACTATTTCGTAAAGTTATTGTATAACCCAGCATTTTTATTGCTACAGGATCATATAAAGGTGCTCTGCCGATAATCATTAATTCATTCCCTGGAATTAATCCCATATCTCTAATTCGTCTGCCCAACTCACCCCTGACTGTAATTGATTTTATTACACCTCTTTGATTTTTTTTCATCTGTCTCATTGGTATCTGCATTAATAAATTTCCATTAGTTATATAATATTTATTATGTAAGTTAGGGTAATCTAATTGAATTTCAACAATCATATCCTTTATTATTATAACAATTATAAGGTAATAGTTGTTTTTGTCTATGCAGCTGAACTGCATTAGTTGAAGAATCTTTGCAGTTAGTAAGTTAACAGGTCAGTTTTTTTACTTTTTTACTGTTGAAATTGCCTAGGTACTATTAAACCACTAATATTCAGTGCCATTTTTTGGATAAACGTACTATATAAAATACATTTTTTTCTGATTCATTCAAAGGAGGACATTGGGTGCAATATATTTTAACTTAATCAGCCTCCTTTAAAATGTAACTCCATCTTTTTGGGAGACTTAGTTAAAGGCTCAGGATTTGCTATTTTAGTAAGATTATTATCAATATGTCGGGCTAAACGTTCTATCCAATCATTATATTTATAGTGAATTAAATTTCCATCGTGGTTCAAATTAGTACTCCGGACATATTTAATATTGTAGCTGTCATGATTAAATGTTATCTGTACAGTAACGTTATGAGTCCTAATACCAAGAAAGGCAGTAATATTTCCAGGTGATGATTCGGTCATTACCCAGCCTAGCTTTGTCCCTGCATCTGTTACACCTTGTGATATTTGTGCCATATCCAACCGCTTTCCATTTGAAGCAGGTATTGGATGATTAACTATATTATGTATTGGCCTGATTAGACATCCTGCAGTTAATAAAAATAAACAGGAGAACAATATTAATGTTCCAATTCTATTTTTTTTCATATACCCCATCCTTACAAGATAAATCTTGTCATTATTTTTTGTAATGTTGTATAACTTAAACCTAACTGGCAATGAAGATTTAAAATCAAATTCCTATACTTTCGAATTATTTGGCTATTTCCCTAATTAATTTTCGATTCCTATGCGAGCATCAACTCCAATATCATAATAATGTTTAATACATTTCATTTCCGTAACTAAATGTGCTCTATCAATCAACGCCTGAGAGGCATAGCGACCGGTTAAGATCAATTCAAGATTTTCCGGTTTTTGGTCTATAATATCCAAAACATCTTTTTCTTCAGCCAGCCCAAACCAAATCGCACAATTTATCTCATCAAGTATTACAATATCATAACTGCCGTTTATTATTATATCTTTACATTTGCCTAGTGCCTTTTTTGTCTTGGCTATGTATTCATCATTTACTTCTTCTTTTCTAATGCATTTTCCAATACCGAACTGTTCGATATCTATATACGGATTTCCTTGCAGCGCATTAAGTTCACTATACTCCTGCCCTTTCATAAACTGGCCTATATAGGTGCGTTTTTTACTTCCAGAGGCACGGATAGACAGCCCTATGGCAGCAGTGGTTTTCCCTTTACCATTACCTGTATATATTTGTATGTAACCTTTCATTGTACACACTCCTTTTAAGGTTGTTTTTATTGAGATCAACATTCTCATCTAAGCAGTAACTAAATAAATATCTATATATATAATAAGGTAAAAAACAAAAAATCGCAAATAGTAGACTTATTTACGGTAGAATTATATCCAATATTAATTTTTTTAAGTTCTTAAATGCTTAAAAAAACTCAAAGATTATGAATTATGACAAGAAAATTCAGATAATTATATTATGTTACTACTTTTTACAGTTTTTGTAAATTTATTAACATAGAAGATTTTCTTCTTAAATGTGGACTTTTAGATAATTTTATATTGTTTTAAAAAGTTTAATAGCTAAGTAAAGGGCACTAATATGGCGTCAAATCTAGAAAACCTTAAGGAAGTTGTCGTCGATATCTGTAAGGAGTACGGTAAAGATCGTACTAGATTAATGGATGTCGTTGAAAACGTACAGAAAAAATTCAATCGGGTATCAAATGAAGCAATGGATATTATTGCATCAGAACTTTCTGCTCACAGAGTTGAGGTTGAGGGTGTTGTATCATTTTATGCCTTCCTCTCCGAGGAAAAATGTGGAAAGATTATAATTCGTGTATGTGATGATATTATCGATAAATTTGCTAATGTTGAACGCATCGATAAAAAATTCAAGAAAGAACTGGGAATCAACTTTGGAGAAACTACACCTGATGGTAAAATCACGCTGGAACATACTCCATGTATGGGGATGTGTGATCAGGCTCCAGCTGCTTTAATTAACGGTGTTGTTGTCACCCGTCTTAAAACTGATGATGTAGAGGAAATTGTTAAAATCTTAAAAGAAACTGGAGATCCTAACGATATTACTTTGCGTTATGGCGATGGAAATAATGCACATCCATTGATCCGCTCAATGGTAGTTAATCATATTAGAAAGCCCGGTGAAGTAGTTTTCTCTGAATATCATAAAGCAAAAGCTTTAAAAGAAGCTATGACAATCAGTCCGGTAGAAGTGATACGTGAAATCAAAGCTGCACGACTTCGCGGTCGCGGCGGCGCCGGCTTCCCTACCGGTATGAAATGGGAATTTACCCGCGGTGCTGATGGAGATGACAAAGTTGTCATCTGTAATGCAGACGAAGGTGAACCCGGTACATTTAAAGATAGAGTCATTCTTACTGAACGGGCTGATCTGGTTTTTGAAGGAATGACAATTGCAGGATATGCAATAGGTGCTGAAACCGGCCTTTTATACTTACGCAGTGAGTACACATATCTTAAAGAATATTTGGAAGAAGTATTGAAACAGCGTAAAGCTGAGGGCCTTCTTGGAAAAGATGTATGCGGTAAAAAAGGATTTAACTTTGACATACGCATTCAGATGGGAGCCGGCGCTTATATATGTGGTGAGGAAACAGCTCTGATCAGTTCCTGTGAAGGTGAACGCGGTGATCCTAAGAATCGTCCTCCGTTTCCAGCACAAAAAGGTTATTTAGGCCGCCCTACAGCGGTTAATAATGTCGAAACGCTATGCTGTATAGTTAAAATAATAGAAAATGGAACAGCCTGGTTCTCTTCCATAGGACCATCATCAAGTACAGGAACAAAAGTATTCAGTGTTTGTGGTGACTGTACTGAACCCGGAGTTTATGAGTACCCCTTTGGCATTTCTGTTAGAGAGCTTCTCAAAGAGGTAGGAGCAACAAATACTGCTGCTGTTCAGATTGGCGGAGCTTCCGGCATCCTGCTTGGACCTTCTGACTTTGACAGAAAAATTCATTTTGATGATTTAGCAACTGGTGGATCTATAATGATTTTTAATAAAAGAAGAAGTATTCTTGAAGTTGTTCAATATTTCATGGATTTCTTCAATGAAGAATCATGCGGATACTGTACGCCATGCAGAGTAGGAAATCAGCTACTGTCGAGTAAGCTTAAAGATATAATTAAGGGAAATGGCATACCTTCAGACTTGGATTATCTTGAACAACTTGGAAATACGGTAAAAACTGCAAGCCGTTGCGGCCTTGGTCAGACATCAGCCAATCCAATTTTATGTTCAATTAAAAATTTCAAATCTGAATATGAAAAGAAGCTGAGATCTTCTGAAGATGGGCTAAATCCTACGTTTAATATTAAAAAAGCGCTAAAGGCCGGTGAGGCTATAGCAGGTCGAAAATCTGCTATTTTTAATAGAGTTTAAGGAGAAATAAAATGAGTAATCATATTACTTTTGAAATTGATGATGTTGAAGTAAAAGGAAAGCCGGGCCAGACTATACTGGAAGCTGCTGATGATGCCGGCATCTATATACCTCGTCTTTGTGCTCATAAAGAATTATTTCCATTCGGCGCCTGCCGTGTTTGCACCGTTATTGTAAACGGAAGACCTCAGGCAGCCTGCACACAGCCGATATCTGAAGGAGCAATAGTAGAAAGCGAAATAGAAAAAGTTCAGAATATCCGTAAAGATATTATTGATATGCTTTTCGTTGAAGGCAATCATTATTGCATGTTCTGTGAGAAAAGTGGAAGTTGCGAACTTCAGGCCTTAGCATACCGTTTTGGTATAATGGCACCAAAATATCCTTATTTGTTTCCGGAAAAGGATATTGATGCATCACATCCGGATGTTTATATTGACCGAAACAGGTGTATTCTATGCGCCAGATGTGTACGGGCATCAAAGGATCTTGACGGCAAGCATGAGTTTGACTTTGTCGGTCGTGGTATTGCAAAGAAAATAGCAGTTAATTCCGACAAAAACCTGGCCTGCACAGAGGCTAGTGCATCTGATAAAGCTGCTGATATATGTCCGGTTGGTGCTCTATTGAAAAAGAGACAGGGTTATGAAGTTCCTATTGGAGAAAGACTTTATGACAATGAGCCGATTGGTTCTGATATTGAGAAATAAAAAGCTTTTAAATTTTAAGGAATTATAGTTATGGAAAAACCAAAAGTAGCTACAGCTTCTCTAGCAGGATGTTTCGGTTGTCATATGTCTATTCTTGATATAGATGACAGAATACTGCAACTGGTTGAACTGGTCGATTTTGATAAATCACCAATAGATGATATTAAAGAATTTACCGGCAGATGCGCAATTGGCCTTATTGAAGGCGGATGCTGTAATGAAGAAAATGTTAGAGTATTACAGGATTTTCGTAAACATTGTGATATCCTGATTTCTGTTGGAGAATGCGCAGTTCAGGGTGGTATACCTACATTACGTAATAACATTCCGCTGGAAGAATGTTTCAGAACAGCTTATCTTGATGGCCCGACAGTTTATAATCCAAGTGGAATATGTCCAAATGACCCTGACCTTCCGTTAATTTTAGACAGAGTTTATACCTGTTCAGAAGTTGTAAAAATGGATTATCATCTCAACGGATGCCCACCTTCAGCTGATTGTATTTGGCAGGCTCTAGTAGCATTATTGACAGATAAACCTGTTGAATTTCCTTACGAATTAATAAAATACGATTGATCCATTGGAGAATATCATATGAAAAAAATAGTAATTGAACCGGTAACACGTGTTGAAGGACATGGCAAAGTTACCATTCAGCTTGATGATAACAATAAAGTTACTCAATCAAGACTGCATATAGTAGAATTTAGAGGTTTCGAACGTTTCATTGTTGGACGGCCATATTGGGAGATTCCAGTACTTGTTCAACGACTTTGCGGAATCTGCCCTGTAAGTCACCATCTTGCAGCAGCAAAAGCCATGGATGGAATTGTCGGAGTTGATAAGTTAACACCCACAGCAGAAAAAATGCGCCGCTTAATGCATTATGGCCAATTTTTTCAGTCTCATGCACTGCACTTTTTCCATTTAGTCTCTCCGGATGTTCTTTTTGGATTTGATGCTGATCCTGCAATAAGAAATGTTATTGGAGTCATCAAAAAATTCCCTGAACTCGCAGTACAGGGTGTTATGATGCGCAAATTCGGGCAGGAGATTATTAAAGCAACTGCCGGCAAGAAAATTCATGGAACTGGTGCAATTCCGGGCGGAATTAATAAAAACCTTTCAATTGAAGAACGCGATTCATTCCTGAAAGATATTGATCAGATGCTTGAATGGAGCAGGGTAGCATTGAAAATTGCTAAAGATTACACAATTGACAATATTGAAGAACTCGCTCCATTTGGTTCATTTGATTCAAATCATTTATCCATAATCCGTAAAGATGGCGCTATGGATATTTATAATGGCGGATTACGTGCAATTGATTTTGAAGGCAATAAAATTTTTGACCATGTAGATAATCTGAAATATCATGAATATATTACTGAAGAAGTAAGATCCTGGTCATATATGAAGTTTCCTTTTATTAAATCTCTTGGAACTGATAAAGGCTGGTATCGTGTGGGACCTTTGGCCCGTGTTAACACCTGCGATTTTATTGATACACCTGAAGCTGAAGCAGCCAGAAAAGAATTTATGGCTGTAACCAATGGAAAGCCTAACAATATTACCATGGCCTATCATTGGGCAAGGCTTATTGAGTTACTGCATTCCTGTGAAAAAATCAGAGACCTTCTTAATGATTCAGACCTGCAGGGTACAGACCTTATTGTTAAGGGTGAAAGAAGAGAGGAAGGTGTCGGTATTATCGAAGCACCACGAGGTACATTGTTCCATCATTACAAGGTCGATGAAAATGATCAGATTACTATGGCTAACCTTATCGTTTCAACTACCAGTAATAACGTACCTATGAACATGGCTGTTAGAAAAGTAGCAGATAAATATATTTCAGGCAAACCTGAGATTACAGAAGGTTTGTTGAACCGTGTTGAGGTAGCTATCAGGGCATATGATCCATGTCTTTCTTGCGCGACTCATGCACTCGGGAAAATGCCTCTAATTGTCGAGTTACACGACATGGAAGGTAATATTATCGACAAGAAGACTACAAAGGACTGATTTTTATAGTGACTAAAGTATTAATAATCGGTTACGGCAATCCAGGTCGCTTAGACGACGGGCTGGGGCCGGCATTTGCAGCTGCTGTTAAAAAATATAATATTAATGGCGTTGATACAGACAGCGATTATCAGCT
Source organism: uncultured Victivallales bacterium (assembly GCA_964523175.1). Taxonomy (GTDB): domain Bacteria; phylum Verrucomicrobiota; class Lentisphaeria; order Victivallales; family GWF2-38-69. Next base: position 9,732 of record CAZGAI010000051.1, read on the forward strand.
TACAGTTGAAGACGCTGTAGATATTGCAGAGCATGATATAGTTATTTTTGCTGATGCAGATGTTAGAGGGCCGGAACCATTTTATTTAAAAAAGATTGAACCTGCTGCTGTGGTCAGTTTATCAAGTCACAGCATCAAACCTAAATCTTTAATTGGGCTTGTAAAAGAGTCTTTTAATAAAAAGGTTGACGCTTATGTTCTAGGCATTCGCGGTTATGAGTTTAACGAATTTGAAGAAAGACTGTCTGAAAAAGCCGCTCTAAATTTAAATGAAGCTGTTAAATGTATTAAACCGCTGCTTGAGAAGGCGGACTTCTATGAAATACGAGCAGAAAATGTTACTTGGTAGAGAGAAAGGTTTAAACCCCCTTCTCTACAAAAAAAAGGATTTAGATATGAAAGAAAATAAGCATGTAGTTTTATATGTAGATGATGATCAGGATATGCTGGATGTAGTTAGAATTGTTCTTGAAGCCAATGGTTTCATTATGGAAGAAGCTTTATCTGCTGAAAGTGGACTTAAAAAATATAAACAATGTAGTCCTGATTTTGTGTTAGTTGACTTAATGATGGAAGAAGTCGATTCCGGGATTAATTGTGTGAAAGAACTTAGACTTCTCGGCAACAAGGTTCCTGTATTTATGCTAAGCACAGTTGGTGATTCACTTCACGATATCACTAATTATGCACAATTAGGTTTAGCCGGTATTTTTCAGAAACCTGTTGATCCTGAAAAATTACTAAAGGCCCTCAGGTCAAAAATCTAATTATTCCCTCCTGATAATATCTAAACCCTGTTCAGCAATAAGTGAACAGGGTTATTTTTTTCAGAGCTCCGGGGGTTTGCCCAAGTTAAACCCGGATTGTTCAGATATGTGGGTAAAATTCCCTCTTTTTTGTTCAACCCTTTTAGGGTTGACTATCTTTCTTATTCTACCACAGGTTTCACCTGTGGCTATTTACGTTAAATCCTTCTAGGATTTTACAAAGGGGTAGAATATTAGTAGCCATAGGTGCAACCTATGGTAATAATAAATACAAAAGACCAACCCTGAAATGGGTTGAATAAGCATTATGAAAATTGCGGAGTGAATAAATTTTTATTTAATACCTATAATCAAATCATAACACCACATTACTATTCCACCATCCATAACCTTCACATTGGTAAATCCGGCATTTTTCAAAATAAGAGATGCTTCGTATCCTCTTAGAGAAATGCTGCAGAAAGTAACAATTTCTTTATCTTTCGGTAATTCGTATAGCCTATTCCTAAGTACTCCTAACGGTATTAGAACAGAATTAGGTATCCTCGTTTCTTTATATTCTTTATAGCTGCGCACATCCAGGAGAATAAAGTCTTCTTTATTTATTAGTTTTCTATATACTTCTGCAGAAGACATTCCCTCAAATATACCGTCCAACTTATTTCTAACAACATTTACTGCAGTAACAACATTGTCAATTGCTAAGGAAAAAGATGGAGCATAGCAGAAGTCCAAGCCTGAAAGCTGGTCTATTGTCATACCTGCAGAAATAGCTGTAGATATAATATCAATTTTATTGTATCCATCACTCTCTCCGATAGCTTGAGCTCCCAGAATTTTTCTAGAAGACTTTTCTACAACAAGTTTAATCATTAAAGTTTTAACATCAGGCATGAAGTGTTCTTTATCAGGCCCTGCCGTTAAGCTGCAGATTACATCAAAGCCCTGTTCCTTAGCATATTGCTCTGTGTGACCAGTTTTTGCAACGCAAAAGTCAAAAACTTTACACGTTGTTGAACCAACTACTCCGGGAAAGTTTTCATTTCCACCACATATATTAATTGCTGCGACTCTCCCCTCTTTATTCGCTAATGAGCCTAATGGGAGATATAACGGTTTTCCATTGATCGCATTATAAGATTCAGCACAGTCGCCTGCTGCATAAATATTTGGGTCCGAAGTCATCATCTTTTTATTAACTTTTATGGCTCCTGTGGGGCCTATTTCTAAACCGGAATCTATAGCTAATTTAGTCTGGGGTTCAACACCTGCAGCAAGTATTACCATATCTGCAGGTATAGTCTCCTTATCTGTTATTACATAAATTTTTCTTTCATGTGTAATAAATGTATTATTAATTTCAGTCGTTTCATTTTTGTCCGGTTTGAAAAACTTTACAACTTTTGTGCCGGTTAATATTTTCACCCCTTTTTTTTCGAGGTGCTGTTCAACTAGTTTTGCCATCTCTTTATCAAGTAAAGTGAGAATTTGCGGCATCTCTTCAATTATTGTTACCCTGCAGCCTCTTGCAACGAGAGCTTCGGTAGTTTCAACACCGATTAGCCCACCTCCCACAATTACAACATCCTGAGCTTTATGAGAAGATAGAAAGGCTTTAATTCCTTCTGCATCATGAACACCATGCAGGGTAAAAATATTTTTTAAATTAATACCCTCAATGTCTGGTTTACTTGGGAAAGAACCTGTTGCCAAAACAAGTTTATCATAGTTTAGCCATGATTCATTGTTATTCGATAATTTTTTTATCCTAATACTTTTATTATTTCTATCAATTTTTAAAGCTTCAGTTCCATTTAAGACTATAACATTTTTTACATTCTGAAAGAAAACTGGATCTCTAACTTCTTTAACAGGGGTTGACAAAAGTTCTGCTTGGTCTTTAACTACTCCCGAAACATAGTATGGCAATCCACACCCGGAATAAGAGAGAATATCGCCTTTTTCAATTATAGTTACTTCAGTCTCAGGCAAAAGCCTATGAATTTTTGAAGCCACCTTTGGTCCGGCGGCCACACCTCCGACAATCACAATTTTCATCCTATTTACAGGATTAAGAGGTGTAATTTCTTTAGTTTCAACTTCTTTTGCCCTGTTTAGTATGAATGTAAATTTTGCTCCTCCCAGTTCGGATTTCCCTACTTTTATCTCTCCATTTAATGAAGTAGTAATGCTATGAACTAAACTAAGACCTAATCCTGAGCCAGGTAACGTAGATCCTTGAGTCTGTGCAGAACGAAAAAATGGCTTAAAAATTTTATCATAATTTTCTGTCGGAATTCCAATTCCTGAGTCAGATACAGACAGTTCAACTTTTTCACTACCGTCAGGAAGTTTGTTTCCTGTAAGATAGACTTCTATACACCCATTTGTCGGAGTATATTTTAATGCATTACTTACTAAAGAGTTTAAAACTTCTGTTAATGAAGATCCGCTGGCATTTACAAATGCAGGTTCTAAATCGATTTTTAATGAAAAAGAAATTCCTCTAATAGCAGCCTCTTCTAGAAAATTAGCATGCACTTTTCTCATAATAAGAGTCAA
>CAZGAI010000052.1:0-9362 GCA_964523175.1 uncultured Victivallales bacterium
TGGGGATTTAGATGTTGTAAAAATTATTGAATTAATAGAAGTTGAAAAAGATACTGATATTGTTATAGGGGGTACTCTTTTATTTTTTGATGAGATACAGTTGTGTCCGAGAGCTTTAATGTCATTGCGATATTTTTATGAGAATTTTCCAGGTCTGCATCTTATCGCTGCTGGATCTTTATTAGAATTTGAATTGAATAAAATATCATTCCCAGTTGGTAGAGTTGAATTTCAGCTTATGTATCCATTGAATTTTGAAGAATTTTTGATTGCAACAGATAATTGTATATTGCTGAAGTATAGACCATCTCTAGGAAATATTCATAAATTGCCTGATACAATTCATGATAAATTTTTAAAATTAATGAGGATATATTTTGTTGTAGGGGGAATGCCGGAGGCTGTGAAAACCTATATAACAAAATCATTGAGAGCTGTAGCAAAGGTTCATTCAGATTTAATTGCATCTTTTCTGCAGGATATTATAAAATATGAGAAAGGTTTAGACTTAGACTCTTTGCGAGTTATCTTTGAGAAAATTCCTTCGTTAGTTGGGCAGGAAATAAAATATACCACTATCTCAAAAGATTTATCAATATATAAAATAAAAAAGATACTGATAATCCTCAAAAAAGCTTTATTAATACATCCTGTAGTCTCATCTTCTGCTAAGGGACTACCATTAATGTCAGGTGTAAATTCTAAAGTTTTTAAATATTGTTTTTTTGATATTGGTTTGATGCAGCATATTTGTGGTATCAGTCAAATGGGAATATTGCTACAGGAAGATTTGTTAGCTAATTATGCAGGACGATTATGTGAACAATATATTGGACAAGAACTCATTGCCAGTGGAGGTTCTCAGAATAATCATTTGTTTTATTGGCGGAGAAATAAAAAAAACAGTAATGCGGAAATAGATTATTTAATCGTAAAAAATGGAGATATTTATCCTATAGAAATAAAAAATGGACCATCTGGAAAACTGAAAAGTCTTCACCTTTTCTTAGAGGAGCATAACAAAATAAAAAAAGGTTATGTTTTAAATAGCGGCAATATTGGAACAATAAATAATGTTTCCTTTTTACCTATATATACACAATTGGATTGATGTGAAAAAGCTGGAATTTAGAAAACTTTTACACCACAGAGAGCACCGGGAACACAGAGATTTTTACCACCAGTCTCCGTTGAGTACTACGCCTTGGCACAGCTAATTTACACTAAGAAACACTAATGTTATTTTTTGGTGAGCAATCAGAGAACTAGGATATTAAGAAGTTTTTTTCACCGAATTAAACGAATTACTCGCAGTTTGCACCATTTGCGTCCCTCCTGTCATATATAGCTCTGAGAGCGACGAATTATGTAAAAAAACTCACAAGTAATCAATTACTTTGTTGCTTTGATAATAAACTGATATATTTTTATTTAACTTTTAACTTTTAACTTTTAACTTTTAACTTTTAACTTTTATGAATCTATTACGAAAAACTGTTAGTAAAATTTTACTCTTTAATGAGTTGTTTGTCTTTCTAATAAATCTCTTTATATTTATAGCTTCATTATGGTTGGCTTTTTTACTGACTTTTGGAATTAAATTTTTTCTTGAGAATTTTAATTATGTTGACTATTTATACTGTCTTTGTTTTGTAGTATTTATTAAGTTTGTAGTTTTCTATCTATTTAAGACATTTCATGGAATTTGGAGATACGTCAGTTTAGCTGACCTGATTAAATTATTTTTTGCTAATTTATTGGGAAGTTTGATATTAGTGATTCTTTCCCTGCATTTTTCTCTGGATTATGTGAATCTTCTTCCACTCAGGGTTATTGTTAGCGACTTTTTCTTTTGTTTGTTTTTCTCAGCGGGCATTAGAGTATTTGTTCGAATGTGCAGGGAATTTTTTAATAGAAACAGTAGTTCTAACCATTTGTACTCTTCTAGTAAAAAAGTTTTACTTGTTGGAGGCCTGAAGTTTTCTGATTCACTTCTGCACTCTTTTTCACATAATAATGTTAATCGTGACGTTGTGGGATTGTTGACGGGAGAGACAATTGTTGGTAAAACTATAAGAAATACTCCAATATATAAGCATATTGATAGAGTAGGCAAGCTTGCAGATGCTTTAATGGTTGATGAAATAATGCTGCTACCCCCATACACTTCGCCATCTGAAATAAATCTGATTTTGGAGCGACTGGAACAGGAGAAAGTTAAATGCACCCTGAGAATGGTGCCGGCATATAGCGATATTGCTACTGGTGACATTGATATATCACTAATAAAAAAAGTTGAAATTGATGACTTACTGGAGCGCTTTCCTGTTACATTTAATGACTCATATGTTGCTGACTCAATTAACACTAAGAATGTTATGGTTACCGGTGCCGGAGGGAGTATAGGTTCTGAACTGGTTAGACAAATTATTAAATATAAGCCAAGATTGATTGTACTATTTGATTTAGCCGAATACAATCTATATCAAATAGAGCTGGAGATAGATTCGCTCAAACTCAAAAATATAACAGTAAAATATATTCTTGGAAGTGCATATGATGAAGATGCAGTATTGCAATCTATGTTGGATAATAAAATAGATACAGTTTTTCATGCTGCGGCAGTAAAACATGTTCCACTGATAGAGAAAAATATTCCTATAGCGTTAAAAACTAATGTGCTGGGTACCGCCGTAGTGGCAGCGAGTTGTGAAAAGGCCGGTGTTGCCAAAATGGTGATGATTTCGACAGATAAGGCCGTTAATCCATCCAGTATTATGGGAGCAACAAAGAGGTTGGCCGAAAGAGTTGTTATTGAACGACCATCATCAGGCAATACTGAATTTGTTATTGTTCGGTTTGGTAATGTTCTCGGCAGTAGCGGTAGTGTGATACCTTTATTTAAAAAACAGATTAAAAATGGAGGACCGGTTACAGTTACTTCTAAAAGTATGACAAGATTCTTTATGTCAATACCTGAAGCTGTCAGTCTGGTTCTTCAAGCATCATCTATTGGTAAAAATGGTAACATAATGGTATTGCAGATGGGACAGTCTGTTAATATTTATAATATGGCTAGAAAATTAATTGAACTCTCCGGATTCAGGCCTGATGTTGATATTAAAATAGAAATTACCGGGGTAAGACCCGGTGAAAAAGAATATGAAGAAATTCTTACTGTAAAAGAAAAAGTTAACAATACTATTTTTGATAAAATTTATATATCCAAATTTGTAAGCCTTGGTCATAATCCTATCAACATTCAACACGTAAAAAAACTTATAAGTGATCGAAATAGCGAAGAGATTCGATCTTATATTAAGGATAATATACCTGAAGTTATGTTCTAATGTTCACCACTAATCAACACTCATTTTATCCACAGATTTCGCGGATTAATATAATTTTTTGTATTTATTGCGACTTTAGCGTTGAATAAATTCTCTCATGTTGACAACTTGTCAAGTTAGGTGTATATTTAGTTAATCGATAATAAAAGGAGCCTGTAATGCATGCGATACAAGTTGGTCAATTAAAATCAGAATTTTCGTCTATTTTAGATAAAATACAGAATGATGGAGAAACGTTTGTTATTGAATATGGGAAAAAGCATAAGAAAGTAGCAATTCTAATTCCGTATGATGTAGCATATGAACAGAAGGAAGAAATAAAGTTTGGTTATTTGAAGGATAAAGCAACTTTTAATATTCACAAAGACTTTAAAATTAGTGACAGTGATTTTTTAAGTTTATGAAATATCTAATTGATACACATATCTTTATCTGGACTCTCATGGCACCTGAAAAGTTAAATAATAGTACAATAAGTGCGATGAATTTATCTGAACAGGTTTTTGTTAGCAGTATATCATTTTGGGAAATCTCTTTAAAGTATTCTATTGGAAAGCTTAGTCTGAATAATATTCTTCCTGAAGATCTTCCAAGTATTGCTTTGGATTGTGGCTTAGATATTTTGGAGCTTGATAGTAATACAATGTCTACTTTTCATAAACTTCCAAGAATATCACATAAAGATCCATTTGACCGAATGATAATATGGAGTGCGATATCAAAGAATTTAACTTTAATATCAAGAGACAGTTCATTTAGTGAGTATGAAAAATTTGGTCTTTCTCTTATGAAGTGATGATTTTTAAAAAAACATTGCCTTTTTTAGTTAACAATTCGTTTTATTTGTTTAATTCGGTGACAATAATAATTTAGCTATTAGTGATATTTAGAGAGGATCAGTGGTGAAAATAGGTGGTGAATGTTTTATGGATAAAAACAAGTATATTACATATCTTCTTTTGATATTTTTGCTGGCTTTTGCTGTAAGAACTGTTAAGGTGCTTACTAAGCCTATTGTCTGTAGGGATTCTATTCTTTATGTGAAAATGGCAAATTATTGGGCAGACTTTGGAGTTAATGAAGCATATAACTTAAACCCTAATATACCACCTGTGTATGTTGCTACTTTGGCTATGGGGCAAAAGTACCTTGGTTTGAGGCCTGAAATAACAGGTGATATTGTCGGTATAGTTCTTGGGGCGCTATTATCTCTGGCTGTTTTTTTTATTACATTTAGCCTATTTGACAGTTGTAAGTTGGCATTAATTGCCGCTTTGCTTGCCGCTGTTCATCCATACCTAATAAGAAGCAGTACTACGATATTGAGAGGAGCTGCATATCTGCCTGTGCTTGCCTTTGCCATTGCATTTGCAGTATCTGCGATTAAGAACAGGTCTCTGTTAAAATGGTGTTTTTTTTCTATGCTTCTTGCTGTAGCAGCAATGACACGGCATGAAGGTTTTTTTGTTTTATATGTATTCTTTATCTGGGTGATTTTTGAACTGATTAGTTCTAAACAGCCTTTTATACAAAGATTAAGGTATCTTGTTTTATCAGCATGCTTTGTGTTTGTAATTTTTTTTGGCATAATATATGCAGTTAGAGTTTCTCTCTCTGATGCAAAAAAATCGTCATGGAGTAATACAGATCTTTTATCAATGAAGTTTACTGGAAAAATTGAATAAATTAGAAATTAGAATTGCTAATTTAGAAAAGAAGAATGTTCTCAACGAATTAAACGAATTTTAGATCGATGATCCACGGATTACACTGATTATCACAGAAAAAATCAATATGGATACTTTTTTAAACAGTTGGTTGAAATTTATAAATATGTCACTGTTTTCCGGACTGTTCTGGTTAACAGTATTACTGTTTATAATTTCACTATTCTATCTGAGGAAAACAAAATTCAATAAATCAGTTTTGTTTTTTTTACTGGTTTCAATATTTATTTTTTATTTTGAACCATATTTTGTTTTTTGTAATGGAGGAGGGTATAACGACCGCTATTTCTACCAGACGATTATACTCATGATTGTAATTTCTGCCCCTGCAGTGTTGATCATAGCTGAGAAGTTACAGCTTCTTTCTAATAAATACTCAATTTTAACCAGGTATACTAAAGGGAAGGGGGCATTAACTTTACTTTTAATTGTAATTTCAGCTATATGTCTTGGGTTTTCTTTGTCACAGCGGTCCGAACATGAAAAGAACTTTATTTTTGAACCTATTGAGATAATTAACAAAATCAGTAAAAAAGCCCAGACAAGGCCGATATTTATTTATGAAGGAGGTACTGATTTAGGTAGAATACCTTATTATATTAATGCTGTACAGTCTAATATTATCAAAAAAGGAGAGTTACCTGAACTTATTTTAAAAATGTGTAAAGCACTTACCTTTTTAGATAGAAATATTTTCGTCTATGTAAGAATGAATGATTTAGATTTCAAGGCAGAATATCATGGGACTAGACAGGATTTTAAGCTGAAGCTCCTGAAAGAGGTTATATATGAACGTCATGGGAGAAAGGCTGTTTTTTCGTTATATCAATATGTAGGGAAGTAAATTTAGAATTTAGACAACATATTCTATCCACGAATTTCACTAATGGCACGAATCATTTTTCAAATAGATTAAAATATTAAGATGGGATAATTCTTAAAACTAGCGTTTTAGATATTTTCCTACCTTAACATTTGTCTGAGCAATAGCTCAATACAATATTATTAGTTAAGGAATAATCCTAGTACAATACGTTTGCGTCGTTTGCCTAAAGAAGTGAGCAAGCGCTCAAGGCAATATTTCCTAATCTGGGTAATCTGTACTACAATCCGTTATTTTCTTGTTTTTTTTGCAAATTTTTATTTTGACTAAAACGTAATATATTGATAATAAAGATTATAACTGTAAATTAAAACCAGTGAGTTTTTTACTCACACCCGCTCATTTCATTCGCTTAAGGCAGCAAGACACAAAGAAAAAATATTAAACTTATTCTACTTATAATGCATGGAACATGCAAAACATTTTTTTATTAGCGTGTATTTTCGTTGATTTATAGTTTTTAATACCTTTGTGCCTTAGTGACTTTGTGTGATTAAATTGGTTGCGGCTTGGCTACTCCAAGGCTAAAAGCATTTAGGGAGAGAAAATTATAGATCATTTGTATAGAAAAGACTAGTAGATCTTGATTACTTACTCAGTTCGTTGTATATAAATAATTATGAATTAGCATTAGTGAAGGTAAGTGGTTATAAAATAAGGTTTAAATAATGAAAAGAGCTTTTATTACAGGGATAACCGGGCAGGACGGTTCATATTTAGCAGAATTACTCCTTGAAAAAGGATATGAAGTGCATGGAATGATCAGAAGAGCCAGCACTTTTAATACTCATAGAATAGATCATCTTTACAAAGATGCGCATAAAGAGAATGTTAAACTTTTTCTTCATTATGGTGATTTGACTGACTCAAGTAATCTGAATCGTTTAATTGAAAAAATACACCCGCAGGAAATCTATAATCTTGCAGCTCAGTCACATGTACAGGTCTCATTTGAAGTACCGGAATATACTGCTGAATCTGATGCTATTGGAACATTGAGAATACTTGACGCTATTAAAGATGTTGGATTAAAAACTAAGTTTTATCAGGCTTCGACTTCTGAACTGTATGGAAAAGTCCAGGAAGTACCTCAAACAGAAACAACTCCTTTTTACCCACGCTCTCCTTATGGTGCAGCTAAACTCTATGCGTACTGGATTGTAGTGAACTACAGGGAAGCATATAATCTTCACGCCAGTAACGGTATCTTATTTAATCACGAGTCGCCACGTAGAGGTGAAACTTTTGTTACTAGAAAAATTACCCGTGCGGCGGCGGCTATAAAAACAGGAAAGCAGAACTATCTTTACATGGGAAACATAGATGCTTTTAGAGACTGGGGATATGCACCTGATTATGTTGAAGCAATGTGGTTGATGATGCAGCAGGATAAACCGGATGATTATGTTATAGCTACAGGAGAAATGCATACCGTTCGTGAATTTATTGAAAAAGCATTCGGAATACTTGATATGTCTATAGTTTGGGAAGGTAATGGGGTAGATGAAATAGGAAAAGATGCAAATACAGGTAAAACGCTGATAAAGATAGACCCGAAGTACTATCGTCCAACTGAAGTTGAGCAGCTGCTGGGTAATCCTGCAAAAGCAAAAAAAGAGTTTGGCTGGGAGCCTAAGGTTAAATTTGAGGAACTGGTTAAGATAATGACTGAAGCGGATTATAAATTGTCAACCACTAATTAACTCTAATCCACACTAATATTAAGGGTGGTTGTCAACGAATTAAACTAATAATAGAAGAGTGTTTTATCCACGGATTTCACTGATTTACACGGATAAGAAATATTGCATATATTTTAGCAAATAGATATAAAATATTAAGTTAAGAAAATCCTTGAAACTGACGTTTCAGATATTTACATATCTTAATATTTTTTTGAGCTGTCGCTCAATGCAATATCTCAACGTCGAAAACGGTAAGAGCAAATAGCAAAGAGGGAACAACCTTATGGTTTCCAATGTTTATCAGAGAAAATGAGTGAAGATAAGTGGTGTAAGAGAGGTTTTTATGGATAAAAAAGCAAAAATATATGTAGCCGGACACCAGGGAATGGTGGGTTCCGGCATAGTGCGATGTTTGATTAATGATGGATACTCTGATATTATAACCAGAACACTTAGTGAACTTGATTTAGGTGTTCAACAGGATGTTAAAGATTTTTTTGAATCTGAAAGACCGGATTATGTTTTTCTTGCAGCAGCAAAGGTTGGTGGTATTAATGCCAATAGTAAATATCCGGCTGAATTCCTTTATGAAAATCTTATGATACAGAATAATGTTATTCATCAGTCATATTTAGCGGGTGTGAAAAAATTATGTTTTCTTGGTAGTTCATGTATTTATCCAAGGGATTGTCCTCAACCGATGAAAGAAGAATATTTTCTTACTGGACCTTTCGAACCGACCAATGAAGGATATGCTATTGCAAAAAGTGCCGGGTATAAATTATGCAATTATTATACCAGACAATATGGTTTTAATACTATTTCGCTTATGCCATGCAATCTTTACGGAACAAATGACAATTTTGATCTCAAAACCTGTCATGTACTATCAGCGCTTGTAAAAAGATTTTCCGACGCGGCAAGTGTCGGACAGGACGAAATTACACTTTGGGGCTCAGGAGTTGCTTTACGCGAGTTTTTGAATGTTAATGACCTGGCTCGAATATGTGTTTATCTAATGAATAGCTACGATGATTCTGAATTTATCAACACCGGTTCCGGTAAAGAAATCAGTATAAAAGATCTAGCTTATAAAATAGCTGATGCTGCCGGATTTAAAGGTAAAATTAAATGGGATTCTTCTAAACCTGACGGCATGCCTAGAAAGCTGATGGATACATCTAAACTTAAAAAGATAGGCGTTGAACCGGAAATATCTTTAGATGAAGGTATTATCATGATGATCGAAGAATATAGGAAGAAATATATAAATCAGGATTTAGAATTGAGAAATTAGAAAACAATTTTTCCTAACAACGAATTGTTCGAATTAAAACATGTATAGGGCCAGATTTTTCACGAAAAGTCTGGCCCTTATTTTTTATTCCGGATATTTCTCTAATCGCTTTTCATAGTTATACGCAAGGTTTCGAGAACCGGAGGGGTTTGTATATATGGTCATATCTACTAAGATGTAGTCTTTATGCATAGATATATATGCAGATATTAAAGAGTATCTGTTAGTTTTACTATCATATACAAAATACCTTTTATCAAAAAGTGTAGATACCGGTTGTTTTAAGTCTGCAGTGTTAAAGGAAGCTTCATTAGCGTATTCACTTGCCTGTGGAGCTACATTTGAATTTGGCTTTGTATCAAGGATTCCCCCATTAATCGTCTCCAAAGAAAGCTTCCAATCGTTTATTTTATAATTACT
>CAZGAI010000052.1:9372-13042 GCA_964523175.1 uncultured Victivallales bacterium
TCCCCCTTTTGAGCAGAAATCTTAAGGTCACTGTCCGGTGTCAGTGCACTAGTTATTTTTCTATTCTTGAAATCAATATATGAGGGAACTCCATTAATGGAAACGTCATGGCTTTTTATCTTTTGAACAAATAAAGGTTCACATTCACGTTTATTAATGATGGTATAAGTAACAGGGTTATACTTACCAATGATAATCGGCATTGGGCTTTTCTTGTTTACAGTAGAATAAAATGATGCAGTCTTATCTTTTGTTATAAAACCATTTTTTTTGATATTCTTTATGCTTAATGATTCTCCAAATCCTTTAAAAGAAAATTCTCCGCTACTATTTGTATGTTTAGTATGAGTTGAAGGAGGAGCAGATTTCCAAGTAAGCAAATCATGAATTGAACTCACAGGGTATATTTCTATTTCTATACTTGCATTCTCTACTGGTTTTTCAAACTGATCATTAACTTTCCCGTAAAATTCAATAAGAACATTATTTTTTAGTAAATCTTTATAAAATAAAACTATCTTATCCCATTTGTCTTGAGGTATTTGTGTAGGCCGTTGAGGTACTTCAATTTTAGGTTGCAATATTTGTCTTGAACTAGGTTCCTTTACCATTTGCTTTATAACTTTAGACTTGCTTATTTGTTCTTCAGTTATTCGGCTTTTTGCTTTGTTCAGAAAAGGCGAGCATACTATAATTGCTATCACAACTAAAATGACTGCTATGATTATTATTGTAATTTTATTTTTATTCATGCTTAAATCTCTCCTATTATTTTATCTCAAGTTTATCTAGTAAAGTAAACCAATATAGATACCTTTGAGCATATGTGCCTAAAAATTGTGCACTGTGTTCTTTATTATACTCAAATCCAACTCCATTTAAATCTATTTTTTCTGTTATTGCTTCTTCTTTAGTCCCTTCATGTGCTCCTAGTGCTTTTGATCTTGCCGGAACTATACGTGAAAGTATTTCATAACAATCTTCCGGAAGGAATAACTCATTAAGCTCAATAACTGTTTTAATACCGGCATTATAGCCATATATTGCTCTATAGTAATATGCTTCTGGAAAATTATAACCGTACCCATCACTATTATCTGGCTTTGTATACTGATTAATATTCCATGGATCTGTAATAGCTTTGTCTGTTACATTATAGAAATTAAAAATGCCATTGCTAACGACATTTTCAATGCTTTCATAATAAAATTGGTTATTGTTATAAGGGTACTCTTTATAAAGATTTGGTATATTATATGATACTATATCATCTTCATTTATTCCGTAAGAGTCTGCCACACTGGCAGACTGTGATGCAACATAAGTATGAACTGTGTTGTCTTGGCAGAGTTTTAATGCCTCACTTACGACTACATTTCCCATACTGTGAGCAACTACTCGTACCTTTTCTTGATAATCGGAATTGAGTTTTTCAAGGAGTTTACTTAAGCCAACACTGGATTTTCTTGCCTTATGTTCACTTCTGTCATAGTTATTCAAATCTGCTACCATAGTATACCAGCTATCACTAACCCACTCTGTCGGCCAATGAAGCATGCCGAATCTTCCGTTATATCCCTGCCAGAAGAGGCGTTTATAGGCTGTTTCTGAGTATGCTTCTTTTTTCCATGGTTTCATCCTCCAGCCATGAACAAAGAGGATATAATCATCTTCTTCAGGACTGCTGCTGTCATAACGAAAGAGTCCGCTTGTGTTTTTATCATACGTATCTGGAATATCTTCTGCCTCTAATAAATTAATATCCTGCCAGGTATTGCCTTTGCTATGGCCTATATAATAGCGTTCGTACATGTTTTTTATATCTTTTAGTTCAAGATAGAGTAGGGGATTCTCAAATATAATTTCATCATTATCATCATAAATTTGAACAGCTAATGCACCTTTTCCTGCGGTTTTTGCTTCAAATACAAAAGTCGGAGTACCTTCAGAACTAAACATTTCTTCTGTAATATGCCATTTGCCTTTACTTTGAGGAATAAATAGTTCAGGTTTGTTTAGCAGTTTCGCTCCTTCTGCCTGGTTAGTTAAATACTCAGATGGCTTACCTGGATAACTGAACAGATTGATTGATGGAGTTTCTTCAGTAATATCGCTAAAAGTAATATAGCATTTATATTTACCGGAAGTCAGTTCATCCATACACCCAGAAACTGAAAGTTTTAATAGACTGAAGTCTTCAAGGTCGCGCTGATTTCTAATTATGTTATCGTTGCAATCCATATCCTCCTCTTCAATAATATCAAAGCTTTCATACTCTTCATCTTTATTGTTATTTAACCAAAATATATATGGAGTCGAAGGGGAGGTTCTATTATCAACAGTGTCATAATCAATACTCCCATCTCTGTCAGCATCAGTCATCAGATCACATG
This sequence comes from uncultured Victivallales bacterium, assembly GCA_964523175.1. Taxonomy (GTDB): domain Bacteria; phylum Verrucomicrobiota; class Lentisphaeria; order Victivallales; family GWF2-38-69. The sequence continues at coordinate 11,766 of CAZGAI010000052.1, forward strand.
AATAGTAGCTGTCTATATAGGCAATACAGTGTGTGCCGTTAGCTCCAATGCTCGGAGCTGTTTGAGACCAATTCCATTCGCTTCCGGCACTGGTATAATCGGGAGAAAAGAAGTATGCCGGATTATTGGAAGTTAACCATGGAGATGGCTCCTGACTCTGTTCAAACCAGTTGTCTCCATAATAATTTCCACTCATCCTATATACTACATTAATTAATTCTATTTCTCTGCCGTTGGGACTTGTTGCAAATTTCATGTTTGGAGTAGACAGTCTAAACCACCACCTCCATGAAGTTTGAGTATAAGCTGCGCTGTATGCAAGACTATCAGCCAAAAGATACCACCGTTTAAAATAGTTTTCCCAGTTAGAGTCTTGTTGGGGATCTATTACAGTCCAACCACCTTTATCCATATCACAGTAGGCGGATAATTCATATTCACCAGGTTTTATTTTGTATATTCCGTTTTCTCTTTTTCCCAGAGCATAGTGAACTCGGCCGCTAACAGGAATTCTATCAATAAAGAATGTATTTTTTAAATATGGATCAGTTCCAAGTCTTCTTTCAGTTCCATCCTGAAGCCCATCTTTATCCGAATCAATAATGATATCAGGATTATCTGGAGTACTTTTAGGGTTTGTATCATAAATGTGAACTTCATCTCCGTCGTTAAAAGTGTCATTATCTGTATCAATATTTAGAGGATTTGTCCCGTATGTATTAACTTCATCTCCATCATTTATTCCATCACCGTCTGTATCAGAACTGTTTGGGTTGGTTCCTGACAAAGATTCCTGTAGAACTGTAAGTCCATCATTGTCTATATCGGTTGATGTATCAAAAGATTCAGCAACTATAGGATTGAATCCATATTTTACTTCCCAGCCGTCATTTAAACCGTCGCTGTCTGAATCAGAATTATTCGGATTTGTATTATATATTTTGATTTCTTTAAAATCTGAAAGGTTGTCATTGTCTGTGTCAAGAAATAAATCAATGTTATTTGGATCTGTGCTCTGTTGTTTTTCCACGTAGTCGGGTACACCATCTTTATCTGTATCCAGGAAAGAATTAGCATTATTCGGATCAGTATTCTCTATGATTTCGTTTACATTGGGTATTCCATCGTTATCTAAATCGCCGTCAGGTGTTAGGTTGGTTCCGGCTTTTTCCTCTATTTTATCGGGTATTAGATCTCCATCGGTATCGCGATAGGTATATGTTGTTAGCATTATTTCAAAGCACCCTAATATCCATTAACCGATATTCCTAGGATTT
>CAZGAI010000053.1:0-12923 GCA_964523175.1 uncultured Victivallales bacterium
CCAAAAATTTTCAATGTCATTAAACCCTGAATAATGTCTAAAAAATAAGTACTTAAAAAGCTCAATATATCCCATTGCTTTTCATTCATTTTCTTAGCTTTTCCACCAATAAGATACATGAATAATGGAATTAGAGGGGCAGTAACTATGAGTATCAGGCCGGAAATAATGTCTATATAAAATGCAAAACAAACAATAATGACAGGAGATATTAGAGCGTTAAACAAGTTTGGAATATATTGTCCAAAATAAGGTTCAAGTGCATCTGTACCTTTTGTGAGTGTATTAACTATTTCACCTGAATGTTCATCATTGAGGAACTTTGAGCCCAATCGAGAGACATGACTGCTTAGTAATATTCTCACTTTATGTGCTATACTGCCACCAAGTATTTTTGAAGAATTTTCTGAAAGCCAGGTAAATAAAGCCCTAATCACGCTTAGGACTAAGAAGAGCAGCAAAGGAAGCAGCACATATACGTAGGTTAATTTATCTATAAAAAAAAGATTGATGATAAAACTAAGCAGATATGCTTGAAATACAATAAGCAAAGTTACTATAGATCCTGCAGTAACAGTCAGAAAAAAAGAAGGACGATCACCGTTAAGCAGTGAAAGCATACGATGATCGTTCTTCATTATTTAGCCAAGATCCTTTTCTGTTAACCTTTTTCTGAATACCAAATGTGAAAAAAGCTGATAGACTAAAATAATTGGAATTAGAATTAATGCGACAACTTTCATAACCTGTAATGAATATTGAGAGGAACTGGAGTTAAAAACAGTTACACTCCAATGACTGTTCAGTGATGAAACTAAAACAATTGGATAGTTATGCATAAACACTGTCAATGTAATAAATATTACCGCAATAGATGAGAGTAAAAATGCAGTTTTCTGAGCAGTTTTAAGTTTTATTCCTGATAGTATTATAGCTACAAAAGAAATTCCTCCGGTTGTCAATGCCAGACCATCCTCCAGAAGGTTGGTTTCAAAACAAGTAAATACAAGAAAAAAGAAAAATATTACAACAGTCACTTTATGTAACATTGGGAGTTTTCTGTTAATTCTATGGGTAATTATGTGTTGTCTTTTAATCTTCAGTCTTAAGTAAAAGGCGCCATGCATAGCAAATAGAAGAACAAATAAAACACCTGTAAACAGTGAGTAAAAGTTTAATAAGCTGGCAAAATTCCCAACATAGACCATTTTAGCGTTAATCGGAATTCCTCTAACCAGGTTGCCTACAAAAACTCCCCATAGAAATGAAAGTAATAAACTTCCTATAAAAAAAGCAGTGTCGCAGGCATATCTCCATCTTCGATATTTACTTTTGTTTCTGAACTCGATACCTAACCCCCTTAAAGCAATAGCAAAAAGAATTAGCATTAATGCAAAGTAGAAACTGCTGAACATAGTAGCATACCACAGGGGAAATGCTGCAAATATTGCACCACCAGCTCCTACCATCCAAACTTCATTTCCATTCCAAACACCACCGACAGAGCTGACAACCAAGCGTCTTGAGCTATCTTTTCTAGCTACAAAAGGAAGCCACATCCCTACTCCATAGTCAAATCCTTCTAGAAAGAAAAACCCAATAAACAATATTACGATTAAGCCAAACCAGAAAATTTGTAATTCCATAATGTATATCTCCTAGTATTCAGTTTGATTTTCTTCAAGAAAGTCTCTTGTTCCGGCAATGCCAAATTTCCATAGCAAATAGACGTCTACAAGAAATACAATACCGTAAAATCCGGTCATAAGCACAAGGGAAATAATAATTCCTACAAGAGAAATATTCGGTGATACCGCGTTTTCAGTTTTCATCAACCACTGTACAATCCATGGTTGTCTTCCAACTTCAGTTACTATCCACCCGGCAGTATTTGCAACATAAGGTAAAATTATACATCCAATTAAACCCCATAATACCCATCTATTATAGTTAAATCTATTTCTAAAGACTGATTTAATAAGCAGATAGATTGCAATAATTAACAGCAATACTCCAATACCTGCCATCGTTCTAAATGCATAATAACAGATAAATACTTCAGGTATATAGTTCCCTTCTCCATATTTTTCTTCATATTCTGCCTGTAGTTGATTGATCCCCTTAACCTCTCCTTCTAACCTTTTATACACTAAAAAGGTTAATCCATAAGGAATAGAAAGGGAGTAGGTATTCTTTCTTTCTTTGTAGTTCGGTATTGCAATTATGCCTTCAGGTGCTGGATCAGCAGTTTCCCATAGCGCTTCCATTGCGGCAAGTTTCATTGGCTGCTCTTTTGCTATGTGCACTGCCATAGCATCCCCGAAATAAGCAACTCCTATGACACCTATAAGCCCATAAATTACAGCAACCTTAAAGGAAGCATGAAATACTTTGGTATCAGTAGTTTTTTTCCAAAGATGATAAGCTGATATACCCAGAACAAAAAAAGCGGCTGTAGTAATTGCGGCAAACCATGTATGAAAGAATTCAAGAACAAACTGAGGGCTGGTAAACAGAGCCACAAAGTCAACAAGTTCTGCACGACCATTTCTTATCACATATCCAACCGGTTCCTGCATAAATGAATTTGCAGTCAATATCCAGAAAGCTGACAATAGTGTGCCTATTGCAACTATCCAAATAAAAAGTGCATGTACTTTCTTGTTAAATTTATCCCAGCCGAAAATCCATAATCCTATAAAAGTAGACTCAAGGAAAAAAGCCAGCAGTACCTCAATAGCAAGAGGTACACCAAAGATATCTCCAACATAAGATGAAAATTGTGACCAGTTCATCCCGAATTCAAATTCCATTACAATCCCGGTCACCACACCGGCAGCAAAATTAACAAGAAAAAGCCTTCCCCAAAATTTAGTCATTCTCTTGTAGTGTTCTTTCCCTGTAGCGACATAACATGTCTCCATAATAGCTACTAATAGAGACAGACCAATTGTTAACGGAGGAAAAATAAAGTGTATTATAACAGTCATCGCAAACTGTAGTCTTGCATAGAATACAGGGGATAATAGCTGGTCATAGATTTGAAGGATAAATTGTTCAATAAAGGTTACCATAAACTCCTCTCAAATTGTTATGATTAAAAATACTGTCAAACTAAACAGTTAAAGTAAAATTGAATTGCTTCCTTGGGTTTATTTGCTACATTTAGGTTAGGGAATAATCCTAACGCTTCATTTTTAAGAAAATTAATTATTTGTTTTGCCTTTTCTATAGCTCCTCCCCTTATAATGATATTATATATTTCTACGTATTCTAAGATATTTTTAGTTTCGGATTTTAGAAATTTCTCAATTAAAATTTTATCTTCATGCTCAGAGTTATTGTAAGCAAATAAGAGTATCAGTGTTCTTTTTTTTTCTTTTAGATCTTTAGGAGTAGTATTCTTTATATTTCCACCGAATTCTTCAAGCTCTGAAATGTCATTGTGTATTTGAAATGCCCTTCCCATTAGTAAAGCAATTCTCTCTAAGTTCTCTAAATCTTCTTCCTTTTCTGCAAGTACAGCTCCAAGCATCATCGGTGCAGTAAAAGTATAATGGGCCGTTTTAAGATCATATATTCGATATATATCTTCTTCAGTTATATTATTAATAGGTTTAAGCATTGCCATCAGCTCTTTAAATTCACCCTGGGCAGTCTGAACAGCAATTTTTGTTAGTATATTTAATGATTTTGTAAACACACTGTACTCAAGTTCAACTTCATGAAACTTGTCTATTGCAAATGCATACAGCATGTCCCCTGCAACAATAGCCAGATCTTTACCGGAAATTAATGATAAATTATTGTCGTTATCTTTATTAATTATACTATCGAATGATGAGTGAAGAGTTGGATTGGATCTTCTTATATCAGACCTATCTATAACATCATCATGAATTAAAATAAAAGAATGTATGAACTCAATTGCCATCATTGCTTTATTTACATTATTCCAGTTCGGCTTCTCAGAATAGGCTGTATAGGTTAAGTAAAATAAAATTGCCCGTAACCTTTTTCCTTTTCCAAGTAAAAAGATTTTAATAGTATCAAAAATAATTTTATTTTCAACTGCAAGATCTTTCATCAGTTCTGAAGTATCTAATGCTTCATCAATGATGTCATTGACATAAAATTTAATTTTTTCGAATAATTCTTCTAGACAACATATATCTTTAAAGGATGATATTGATTTGTATTGCTCCACTATTGATAATTTCTTTCAGTTGTTAATTATAAGCAACACGAAAAAGTTCCGTGCAGGCTTTCAGATTCAGTCAGAATTAGGCATCAGGAAATGATCGCCAGTCTTTTTCAAGAATAATCCTTGATTCTCCGCGATGGAAGACATAAAACCAGCCCCACTGCATAATAACCATTATTCTGTTTTGAAGTCCTGCCAGAAACCATATATGTATACCCAGCCACATCATCCAGGCAATTAGTCCACCTGTTTTAAATTTCCAGCACTCAAGAACTGCTTTACTTTTACCGATGGTTGCCGCTTTTCCTCTATTAAAATACAAAAAAGTCTTTCTTTTTTTACCTTCAATATCGCTTAATATATTCTTTCCTGCACGATGCCCCTGCTGTAGAGCAACTGTTGCTACACCGGGATATGGATTGCCATGTTTATCTTTAGAATTAGCCTGATCGCCAATAACAAAAACATTTGGTCTATTTTTAAGGCTTAGATCTTTTTCTACAATAACTCTTCCGGCTCTATCAAGCTCAACGTCACCTTTATCGAATAAACTTAAAGCTTTAACTCCGGCTCCCCATAAAACTGTTTTTGCTTTAATATGCAAATCATCACCTATACTAACTCCGTTCTCATCAATATGAGTTACATGTTTAGAGGTAATAACTTCTACTCCTTTTTCTTCTAAGAACTTCTTAGCTTTAGCCGAATTTTTTTCTGAAAAAGGTACAAGAACCCGATCAGCTCCCTCAACCAGAATAATTCTGGTGTGCTTAGGGTCAATTTTGCGAAAATCTCTCTGTATAATTAAATGGGCAATATCTCCGATTGCTCCTGCAAGTTCAACACCTGTAGGCCCGCCGCCAACTATCACAAATGTCAGTAGTTCTTTTCTTTTTTCCAGATCATTCTCATTCTCAGCCAATTCATAAGAGTTGAATATTCGATTTTTTATCTCCATCGCTCCTTCAATAGACTTAAGTCCAGGCGCAACTTTTTCCCATTTCTCGTTACCAAAATATGAGTGTAAGGCCCCACATGCACTTATTAAATAATCATATGGGAACTCTTCAGTATCTGTTATAACTTTCTTTCCTTCAAGGTCAAGCCTTAAAACGTCTTTCCTGACAACTCTTACATTCTCATATTTAGAAAGTAGGCTTCTTATAGGTGAAGCAATGTTTGTAGGACCCAATTCACCAGTAGCAACCTGGTAAAGCAATGGCTGAAATAGATGGTGATTTTTTTTGTCGATGACAGTAACATCTACATCAACAAAGTCTGCTACGGTTCTGATGGCACTTAAGCCAGCAAACCCACACCCAACAACTACAACGTGTTTCCTTTTAATCATATTGCATTAACTCCTGCTGGTCCTATATAATATTATTTATATAAAATAATCAAGATAAAGGTATTGTATTTTTTTTGCATAATGAGAAATATGAATTTATAATCGTTCAATAACTTATAAAGTAATTTTTAACACTATAAATAATACTAAGTGTCAAGCAATAGTCAACTGAATATAGTTATATTATAAACTAAGAGTTTCTTATTAAAAAGGCAATAGCCAATATGTGAATAATTTTCTATAAATATTAAAAATTTGCATATTTATTGTTTCAGCCCTTTGTACAGTGTCACTGCACCAAAACACATTTTTTCCTGTTTTATATTGCAAAACCCAGCTCTTTGAAGATACGCTAAGAAGTTTTCTCCGCATGGGAATAATTTAATAGTGTTGCCTAAATATAAATATGCCTGCTTATTGTTGGTAAAAATCCCGGCTATCAGAGGTAAAATATAAGTTAAATGCAGAATATAGAGATGCTTAATAATAGGGAGGCTCGGAATGGAGAACTCTAATATCAGAACTTGACCACACGGTTTTAATACTCTATACATTTCATTGAGGCATTTAGCTGTATCAGAGACATTTCTTATACCAAATGATATTGTTACAACATCAATACTGCTGCTGTCGCTGTTAATATTTAAAGCATCTTCTCTTTTAAAGCTGACAATTGAATCAAGTTTTTTCTTTTTAGATTTGCTTTTTCCAATCTCAAGCATTTTTTCAGACATATCAATACCCTTGACTGTGTTAGGGTCACATGTCCTATTTTTTAGAAAAGAAAAAATCTGATCGCCTGTCCCAGTACATATATCCAATATATTAGTGGTTTCTTTAATTTTAATATTTTTGCTTAATTTTCTTCTCCAAAGAAAATCCAGACCAAGGGAAAGGAAGTGATTTAAAAAATCATACCTTGGCGTAATTGAATCGAACATCTTCCAAATTTCTTTGTGTGAAAATTTATTCATTTTGTTATTTATTTGTTTTATGTGATTTGAATTTTGTGATTTCAGCTAGATAACTTATATTTGATAATTATTATTTTTAAAGGTTAAACTTATGCTTAATGTATCGAGGCTATATTGTGGTTTAAAAAGTCAGGGAGACTCTCTCAGATATCATAAACCCATGAACAATAATCTACCTACAGTGAAGAAACCAATAGTTGTCTGGAATATAACTAACCGTTGCAACCTTAACTGTATACATTGCTATGCTAATGCTAATCAGTACAACAATATAAATGAATTTACAACTAAAGAAGCAAAGAAACTGATTGATGAATTATCTTTATTTAATATACCTGTTTTACTATTTTCAGGCGGGGAACCACTTCTGAGAAATGATATTCATGAATTAATTAAATATACGGTAAGTAAAGGTATTAGAGCAGTTTTATCAACGAACGGTACTCTAATTACCAAAGAATGTGCAAAAAAGCTAAAAGAGTCAAATATAACTTATGCAGGGATAAGCCTTGACGGCATATCTGAAAGGCATAATAAATTCAGAGGCAGCAATGATGCCTTTAGTAATACCTTATCCGGGATCAGAGCATGTATAGATTCCGGCATTAAAGTTGGTTTGAGGTTTACAATCTGTAAAGATAACTATAATGATATTCCATATATCTTTGACCTAATGGAAAAAGAAAATATTCCCAGGATATGTTTTTATCACCTAGTCTGCTCCGGCAGAGGTGATAACATGAAATCCGACATTATAAATAGAGATCAGAACAGAGACATAATGAACCTGATAATTGATAAAACTAGAGAGTTTCATAATAAAGGACTCCACAAGGAAATATTAACTGTTGATAACCATTGTGATGGAGTATTTCTGTATTTGAGAATGAAAATAGAAAAACATCCGGCAACTGATGAAGCACTTCAGTTATTACAAATAAATAAAAGCGGCAGTAGCGGAATAGGAATTAGTTCTATAAACTGGGATGGCTCTGTTTTTCCTGACCAGTTCTGGAGAAATAAGTTACTGGGAAATGTTAAAAATAATAGTTTTGAACAAATATGGGGCAACCCCGACAATGAATTTCTTAATAAACTTAGAAACAAAAGGAAATACATCAAAGGCAGATGTTCCAGGTGCAGATTTCTAGATATTTGCGGCGGAAATTTTAGACCACGTGCCGAAGCTATGACCGGCGATATGTGGGCTTCAGACCCCGGATGCTACTTACATGATGAAGAAATATGTAAGCAGTGAACAGTGATCGGTAATCGGTGAACAGTGAATAGTAGGGTGCGTAATATTTTACGCCCTTGTAATCAGTAAACAGTAAGGGCAATCCCTTGTGGTTGCCCATTTCAGTAGTCAGTGCACATTATCGAACAACAAATAAACAAATAAACAAATGAATATAATTGCCTGGGAAACAACTAGACGCTGTAAATTCAGCTGTATACACTGCAGGGCTTCTGCATCCGACAGTAGTTACGATAACGAATTAACTACTACTGAAGGCAAAAAACTTATTGACTCTATTGCAGAGAAACCCCCTTCGCTACTTATCCTTACAGGGGGAGAACCTCTCTTGAGAGATGATATTTTTATATTGGCCTCGTATGCTTCAAAACTTGGAATTCGCGTAGTAATGGCTCCCTGCGGTTCAAGTATTAACAAGAAAACTATAGAAAAATTAATAGCTTCAGGTGTTTCCAGAATCAGTCTGAGTATAGACGGAATAGATCAAAAATCCCACGATGAATTCAGAGGTAGAAGAGGAGCCTTTGATGAAGTTATTAATGCAGCCGAAATTACCCAAAAATATGGGATGGAATTTCAAGTAAATACAACTGTTACGACAAAAAATATCGATAATTTAGCCAAAATAAATGACCTCTCTATTTCACTTGGAGCTGTCATACATGATATTTTTTTACTGGTTCCAACTGGACGGGGTTCAGGATTAAAAGACTATGAACTTGATTCAGATACGTATGAAAAAACTTTAAAATGGGTTGCAGATGAAGTCATCTCAGGAAAAAGGAATTTCAAAGTAACCTGCGCTCCTCACTATTCAAGAATCTGGAGGCAAAAAAAAAGCGGAGAGCCTGAATTTAATTCTCAAAAACATGTCAGGCCGCCAGCTGGCTGTCTTGCTGGAAATGGTTTTATTTTTGTTTCTCATCAAGGAGACATCCAGCCCTGCGGTTTTTTTGATCAAAAATGTGGAAATATCAGAGATTTCAATTTTGATCTACAAAAGGCATGCACCGAATCAGATACTTTGAATAAATTATCACTTAAGTCAAACTATAAAGGGAAATGCAGTATTTGTGAGTACTGGAATGTTTGCAAAGGCTGCAGAGCACGAGCATTTGCCCTATCTGGAGATTTTCTTACAGAAGAACCCTACTGCTCTTTTCAACCTTAAATACCAGAATGCCCCTAGCAGTTCGGAAGCAGCACAACTATAATAAATTTATCACACAAAAATACAAAGGTCACAAAGAATTTTCTAAACCACTAATTATACCAATTTCACTAATTAATTATTGGCTTATATATTTCTTTTTTTAATTTTGAAAAAATTTAAAAAATTTTATTAGTGTCATTAGTGAAATTCGTGGACAGTATATCTTGGACTGCGATTCGCTGCTCCCTAGCCTTTTGCGAATGACATGTCCCGAGGTAAAACTGAGAAGATTTTTACAGGTTATATAATGAAATTCAAAATCGAAAATAAACTTGATAAAAATATTTTTTTAGAGCTGGAATATGGGCTTCCTCTAACTAAAAATCCATTTGCAGTAATTGGGAAAAAACTTAATATCAGTAAAGATAAAGTTCTTTCAAAAATTGATTATTTCATGTCAAATAATCTGATAAGACGTTTTGGCGGAGTTTTCGAGCTTAATAAACTCGGATACTGCTCTATGCTTTGTGCAGTCAAAGTTAAACAAACTGAAATTGAAAAAATAAGTAAACACTTAATTTCAATACCAAATATAACGCACTGTTATATTCGCGATTATCCTGTTAATCTATGGTTTACATTCAGTGCGGAGAAAAAATATTTTAGTGAAAAAATTACTGAACTTAGAAAGTATTTTGCACCTGATAATCTAATATGCTTAAAGGCACTGAAACGTTTTAAACTGTCAGTGATATTCGACTTGGGTATTAAAAAAATAAACCAGAATCTTGATAATACTATTACCTCTAACGACCTGCCTGTACTGACATCAATAGATAAAAAACTGGTTCGAGAACTGTGGAGTATACCCGTTATTTCTAATCCTTATGAAGTAATAGCAAATAAGCTAGACCTGTCTTTAGATTATGTTCTGGATAAACTTCTGACCTGGAAGCAAAACGGTATTTTGAAAAGAATAGCTATTGTACCTTATCACTATAACCTCGGCTACAAGGCTAATATCATGTGTGTATGGAAAGCTGATGCAAAAAATCTTGATAAAATTGGAAATGAAGTAGCAGAATACAGCGAGGTCAGCCACTGTTATGAACGGAAAACCTGTCCTGAATTCAACTATAATTTATATGCAATGATTCATGGCAATTGTTATGAAGATGCCATGAATTCTATCAAAAAAATATCCGATAACTTATCTCTGGACAAAGGCTTTCCACTTTTATCCACCAAAGAAATTAAAAAAACAAGTTTAAGACTGTTTCAATAATAGAGACGCAAGCATTGCGTCTCTATAGGCCCGGATCACTGACTTCGAATCTCAAGCCTATAATTTTTATGGCTGTCTTTTAAATTTTTTAAAGTCAGGCTTTCTTTTTTCATTAAATGCATTTCGGCCTTCCTGGCCTTCTTCACTCATATAAAAGAGCATTGTTGCATTTCCAGCAAGTTCCTGAAGGCCTGCCTGACCATCACAATCGGCATTCAATGCTGCTTTTAAACACCTTATTGCCATCGGAGAATTATCAAGAATCTCATTACACCATTTTACCGTTTCTTCCTCCAGTTTGTCCAAAGGAACAACAGTATTGACCAACCCCATATTCAATGCTTCTTCCGCTGAATACTGGCGGCATAAAAACCATATTTCCCTGGCTTTTTTCTGGCCTACAATTCTCGCCATATAACTGGCACCGTAACCTCCGTCAAATGAACCAACTTTGGGGCCTGTCTGCCCGAATACAGCATTTTCCGCAGCAATAGTTAGGTCGCACATTAAATGAAGTACATGCCCGCCGCCAACAGAATAGCCTGCAACCATTGCAATAATAGGCTTGGGACAAGTTCTCATCTGACGTTGAAAATCCAGTACATTTAACCTTTGTACTGCTTCTCCATCTTTATAACCGGTCACTCCTCGTATTTTCTGGTCACCTCCGGAACAAAAAGCCTTCGATCCTTCTCCTGTAATAACGATAACTCCAATTTCAGTATCCTCTTTAGCATTTTCCAGTGCTAAAGACATCTCTTTCACTGTCAGGGGACGAAAAGCATTTCTAACCTCAGGCCTGTTAATTGTTATTTTAGCTATTCCATCCATTTTATGATATTTAATATCTGTGTAATCACCACTTATAATCCATTTGAATTCATTCATAAATAAGTTCCTCAAATGCCTTTTTGATAATTTTATTTATTTTTCCATGTTCTTCAACATTTTTTATGCGATCCGTTTTGATCTCAATCATCACACTCTTTTCCAATTTTAGACTTCCCTGATAAACTTCTTCAAACTCTGCATTAGTTTTAGGATTAAAATAAGTGAGGTTAAACATCTTGGCAGAATGACCAAAAGTTAATTCATGAGGTGCACCAAAATATTCATCAGATACTGTTTTATGTTTTGAAATGGGAAGAAATGAAAAGATTCCTCCTCCATCATTATTTATTACTATTAAAATAATTTTCACGTGGCTGTTTTTAATAATAGATAGTGAATTTAAATCATGAAGAAGTGTTACATCTCCCATAACAAGTGTGACAGGTTTATTTAACCCATAAGCATACCCTATTGCGCAGGCTACTGTTCCGTCAATGCCGCTTGTACCTCTCTTACCGGCAATATTAACCTCACCTGTACCGCAAGCAGTTCGTTTGGCAAAACAATTCATATCTCTTACAGGCATACTGTTGCCTATAAAAAGTGCATTATCTAGAGAAAGAAACTTAGATATTAAACGTGCAGCTGAAATTTCTGAAATGTTATCAGATGATTTAATATTACTATCAATATTATTATTAATTGATTCTTGAATTGCTATTACATTATTTACAGGTTTATCAATAGACCCTATAGAAAGTTTTCTCATCCTTGATAAAACATCTTTGCAGAATAAAGAAACATCAGCATTAATTTTCCAATTTACTATTCGTTCAGGGTCAATACATATGTTATCACTTGACACCTGAACATATTCAACAGTTTTTAACTTGGATAATAATTTGATCAATTTATCTGAGACCAGCTTTCCTCCAATGTGAATTACTGTTTTAATTTTACTGAATATTTTCTCTATTCCCTTTTTAGAAATAAGATCGAAATAGTCTATTTGATTTTTTAATGATTTTTTTAGGCGCAATCCTGAAAAAATATCAGTAATCACAGATAAGTTCAAACAATATAACAAGCTTTCGACAGCCGAGCTTTCCTCACAGCTTTGTAATTCACCGACAATAATTAAGCATTCATCAGTATTGCAGACAATATCTGTTATTTTATCAATAACATTAGACTCAGAAACCTGCATTGGGTAATCATAGGTTGTTTGAACAGGAATAGAAGCATTTACTTTTTTCTGAATCACCATTAAAGCTCGATCGAGAGACAATGGATCAGCAATCAGTGGTTTTCTAAACATCATATTCAAATGCACTGGACCAGGTTGTTTTCCAACAGAAAAGCTGACAGCCTGATCGATAATAGATAAAATAGCTGCAATTGGAATATCAAATGAAGGGCATGGAATATCCATAAACCATTTTACATAGTTTGAAAAAATATTAACCTGATCAATTGTCTGGTTTGCCCCTGTCATTCTAAGTTCAGGGGGACGGTCAGCACTTATCACTATCAATGGGAGCCTATCATAATATGTGTCAATCAGTGCTGGGAAATAATTTACTAAAGCAGTTCCGGATGTACATATAAGAACTATTGGTTTTCTCTTAGCTTTAGCGTATCCTAAAGCAAAAAAAGCTGCTGACCTTTCATCATGAATAACTATACTCCTAGCCTTAGGATGTTTAGCTACAGCAACAGTTAGTGGTGTGGACCTTGAACCGGGAGATATACAGAAAGTATCAATCTTATTTTTAATAAATTCATCAACTATATAATATGACCATTCAAAATTAAGATTACTCACTTTGTTCTCTCCACTTAAATCTCTATTGAAACTACATTCTCA